>URLV01000022.1 GCA_900548725.1 uncultured Mycoplasmatota bacterium | reverse complement strand
CTCTTTTTAATTTACTGTTTTTTTATTGATGTCTCTAAATTAGGGTTCACATCATCATTTATCTGTTTATTTTTTTAAAAAATACTTTTAATTTTACCAACCAAAAATACTATATCATCACATTTTTTTATAGCAACTGTTTTAAATATTGCTTTACCACCTACAGTTAAAGATGAAATAATACTTGAAACTAAAATACTCGATAAAACAGTATTTCCTATAATGCTAGATAATGAAATTGCAACCATAGCACCCATTCCACCACTAACTATACCACATATATCTCCAATAACATCGTTACATAAACTTGCAACTTTAACTGAATTTTTTATTATACTTAATGCTTCCTTTGAACCTTTTATTTTTTTAGATGACTTAGCATGAAACGTTGCTTCATTACTAGTTAAACTAGCAGTACCTATCATATCAAATATTATACCTATCACTATAACTAATAATGTTATTAATATCATTACAAAAATATTTGCTCTACTTGAAATTACATTCGATACAAAACTAAATGCTAATGATAGAAAAAAAGTCATTAAAAAAACTTTATATATCCAGTTATTTTTCTTCATTCAATACACCCCTTATATAAAGTTTGGAAAATTTTGTATGGTATGTTATAAATTAATTTTACGGCTTTGGTCGAGTTGAATTTCTCTATTCCCTATCCCTCAGTTACCCTTAGGCGATTTCTCTTTATAAGGAAATAATTAAAAGTTGCCTATTTAATTACTCGATTACCACTTAGTCCGCACCTCAAACCTTATAACTTGACACGCTAGAAGTTTTCCTTGACACAACTAACCTATTCTTATTCGCTTTTGCAACTATATTTTCATAACTAATATCTTTAATCCCATATAGCCACGCACGACATGCACTTTTTTGTATTTCGTAACGCAATATAAGGAGTTAAATTGTATGCCATTACAACCGTCCTTAAATTTTAAATTATATATTCACCCCAACTTGGGCAGAAGAAGCAAATATACAAAGTGTCATTTGTACAATTGATGGATTTTTAGCCCCATCTTCAAATAGTGTTTATGACTAGCATAATGCACCACACGTATATAATTATAGCAAATATTTTTGTTTTTGTCAAAAAATCATTTACTCATTATATATTATTCAAAAATTTTTTGTTTAGAATAAACTTTTTTATTAACATATTTAAGAATATTTTCATTTAATACTATAGGTGAAATAAATGAATATTTTTTATGAGTTAAATCCTGTATTACAATCTTTATTAGCATGTATTTTTACATTTCTTATTACAACATTTGGTTCAGCAAGTGTATTTCTATTTAAGAAAGTAAATAAGACTTTATTAGATTCATTCTTAAGTTTTAGTGCAGGCGTAATGATAGCAGCGACATTTTTTTCTCTAATTAATCCAGCAATAAATATGTCAACAAAATTAAATTTAACACCAATATATGTTTTATTAGTTGGTATATTAGGAGGTACACTTCTATTATTTGTTGGAGATAAAGTATTTGAGAAAAAAATGAAATTATCTTCTGAACGAAAAAGAATAAGTTTATTAATCTTTTCAATAACGTTACATAACATTCCAGAGGGAATGGCGATTGGTGTAGCATTCGGTTCAATAATATACGGTTTAGATGGAGCTACAATAGGAGCTGCTATAACTTTAGCGCTTGGTATAGGTATCCAAAATTTTCCAGAAGGAAGTGCAATAAGTTTACCACTTTTAACCAGTGGTATGTCAAAAACGAAATCATTTCTTATAGGTAGTTTATCAGCAATTGTAGAACCTATCGCAGGCGTAATTGGTGCATTATTAGTGTTAAAAATGAATACAATTCTTCCCTACTTATTATCTTTTGCAGCAGGAGCAATGTTATATGTAGTAGTTGAAGAAATAATACCAGAAAGTCAAAATACAGAAAAAAAAGACCTTATGGCCTTTATAACAATATTAGGTTTCTCACTTATGATGACTCTAGATATTGTTTTAGGATAAAAACTAAATTTAGTTTTTATTTTTTAATATTCATTATCTAAATATATTTCTACATGACCAGAGAATGTTCTTCCTTGATCTTCATTTTGTTTTCCGCCAGTTCCTTGTAATTTAAAGTCTATAGCATATTCTTGAACAGCACCAGGTGCTATTAATATTTTTGTTGCGATTGGAGCAGTTTCTTTTGGAGCAGTTCTGAAATCAAAGTTTGCACCATTTCTAGTACTAGCTATTTTATATTTAAAGTTATCTGTAACATAATCATTTAATGTAACAACCCATCTCAAATTATATGAAATCCATAAATTAGATTTATTAGTAACTTTAAATCTTTTAGTTGGAATATCTTGAATATAATTTGGTTGATCATCAGGATATATATCTGTTATAAATACAGTGTTTTGATCTTCATACTCTAGAATTAATTCTCCAGATTTTATAGATAAATCTTTATTACCAACATTAGTACTGCTTCCACTATTAACAGGATTAACGTTTTCTAATTCATCACTCTTCAAACAGTATTCATCACATTTTAAATCGTTGTTTGTATCACAATGTAAGTCACATTTCATATCACCATTCATATCAAAATTTAAATCTGGTCTCCCATCACCATCAGTATCGATTTCCATATCGGCAATTCCATCACCATCTAAATCTAAATTAATATCTGGCCAACCGTCATCATTTGTATCACAATTAAGAATACATTTACCATTTTTATCTTTTTGATTAATAAGGTTAAAATCTGGTTTGCCATCTTTATTTCTATCTATATTAAATACTGCTTTTCTATTTCCTTTATAATCAACATTTAAATTAGGTTTATCATCTCTATTAGTATCAATATTAATTTCTGCTTTTCTATCACCATTTAAATCTAGATTCAATTCAGGTATTCCATCACCATCTATATCTTTATTTAAATTTTTTACAATAGAATAGTCTATCCATTTATAACTAGCCCATAATATAGCAAGCAATAAAAGTGTAAAAAATAACACCATTAAAAACAAATGTCTATTTCTATATGTTTTTATTATTATTTCATCATCTTTTTTTTGTACTAAAACACCATATGGTAAATGTATTTTATTATTTTTAGGATCACAAGTTAATTTTATACATCTTAAAGAATATTTTCTTAAAGATTCTACTTCTTTACCATCATATATTTTATTAAAAACATCTTCAAAATATTTTTCCTGTTTTTCTACACTTAATTTTTCTAACTCTTCTATTTTTATTGTTTCAGTTCTAACATCATATCTACTTAAACGAGTTGTATCTAATCTTTTATTATTTTTCTTAGATTTATTAGTATCCTTCATACGTTAACTCTCCTTATTATCAATTATACTTTATAATAAAAAAAAAAACAATATAAGAAAATATATTTTTAACTTTCTTTATTATTTTTTTCTTCTATTTCTTTGTTCTTTACATAATGTATACCATTTAAACTATTATTTAAATAATTAAAATAATTATTTTTAATAGCTAAACTACTCATTTTTATTTTTGTATCTATATTATTATTTATTTCTTTTAATTCTTCTATAGAATATGTTTTATCACTAAAATATTCTATACTAGCTCTACTTGCATTATAATATGCATATTCATTTTTCCAACTTCCATCAGCAAAAACTACCATAGAATTATAGTCTTTACTTAATAAGTCAGTTCCCATATAAAGTCTTGGATCATATTCTAAATCAAAAAGGTTAGCAACCGTAGGTAATAGATTTATATAAGATGTATATTCTTTATATGTTTTGCTTTCAATATCTTTATTATATATAACAAACGGTACTCTTTCATTTTCATAATCAACATTAGTATCATAGTCTAATACCGTATTAATTGTATCAGTAGATAATCCATAAGGATAATGATCTCCATACATAACTATTACTGTATCTTCAAGTATTCCTCTTTCTTCTAATCCATCAAGTAATATTCCTAATGCATTATCAAGTATTTTTAATTTAGATTTATATCTTTTTAAGTCAGTTCTAATATCTCTATCTTCATATAATTCTAAATATTTATCACCTTCTATAGATGAATAGTAATAAGGTTGATGAGAAGATACTGTAGTTAACCATGTCATAAAACGTTCACTATTAACATTATCTATAAGTTCTAAAACTTTTTCCATAAAGTCTTCATCACTTGCCCAATTCTTATAGATATTAGAATATTCTATACCTAATTTATCAGCACCATAATATACACTACTACCCATATTAGTATGTATTTCATTTCTGTAATAATAGTGTTCTGTATAATCATGTGCACTAAATGTATAATAACCTTTATTATTAAATAAGTTAAATATTGCTTCAAAGTAAGTATTTTTTCTATAATTATTTGCAGTACAAGTATTATATATTGAAAATAAACTCGTCATACCACTCATTTCATTATTTCCAGTACTACAACTATTTCTAGGACTATAATTATTTTCCCAATGCCATCCTTCACTATACATTTTATAGAAATTAGGATAATCTTCTTTATTTATTATAATATCATTTACACTCTCTAACATAATAACAATTAAATTTTTATCTTTAAATAATCCAGTACTTTGATTAGTATCTGTTATTTTATTATTTATAAAATAATTATTTAAAGTATTATAAGTATCATTAGTTTCATTGTTGATTAATTCTTCCCATTTGCTATCATCAAATACTCTAGTATTATTTTCTTTATCATAATCTTTCTTAGTCGTTTCCACTTCATACTTAACATTTTGTTTTACTGGAAAGAAATAATTATTTACATCTATTAAACCATATGTTGTAATTCCAAATTGTTTAACAGATATACTAGGTACACTAGGATTAATAAATAAATTTTTATTTGATACTGTCTGTAATTTATTTTGCATAAAAGGTACATATAATGTAATTAAATATAAATTAGATATTATAGTAATTAATAATATATTCAAACTTATCTTTTTTAAATATATTTTTTTATTTTTATAGTTATAGTTATTTTTATTCATATTTATATTAAATTTATTTATTATTTTTTTATCAAAAAATATATAATATATTACTAATAACAAAAAAGGTAACATAGTAAAATAATAATACCATTTAAAACTTAATACAAATTCTCTTATGTAATCTATTACAGCACCTAATTGACTAGAAGTACCTAGCGACATATAAACTCCTATAAAATTATTAAATCCAGTCTCTGCAAATGCATAAATAGATACAACAAATATAAAAAACATATTAATATATTTATGTATTTTTTTATTAATAAAATATAATATATTTGATAATACTAAACTAATTATAAAACTAGACAAAACTATTCTAATAGTAGAATAATCTATAATATTAAAGAAATTAACTATTTTAAATATAATTTCTAACATAACTAAACATATAAAATTAATAATTGTATTTACAAAGATATTCTTATTTATATACTTCTTCATATCTTTTATCTACTCCTTTTTAGTAACATTATCTATAATATAACAAAATCAATAATAAGTCCATAAGACATAATTAATTTTATATAATTTTTATGAATAATTAATGAATTTCAATATATTTTACACTAAAAAATAATATTTGTTTATTGATATTATCACATATAAAATGTATAATAAATTTAAATGTTGAATATAATAAGTTGGTGAAGTTATGAAAGTTAAGATAGCTAAAAGTTTTAAAGATAAATTATTAGGTTTAATGTATCAAAAGAATATAGATTATGGTTTATTAATTACTAATTGTAAAAGTATTCATACGTTTTTTATGTTAGAAAATATTGATGTTTTATTATTAGATAAAAATAATAGAATACTTATGATTAATAGAAATGTTAAACCAAATAAAGTATTAATATTTAATAATAAAAATAAAATAAATATATTAGAACTTCCAAATAATTCATCAATTAATTTAAAAGTAAATGATATTATTGATATAAATAATTTAAATATATAAAAACTGTAAGTACATATTAGTATTTACAGTTATTTTTTTATATTTCATCAGGTACTTCAATTGCAAGTATATTTAACAAATACATATTAGTTTCATAAACTAAATTAGTTAAAGTAATATAGCTTTCTTTTTTATCTGAATCAGTTTCATTATTAACATTTATATTTGAATAAAACGCATTATAACTATTAGTTAATTTATATAAATATTCACATATATCATTTAAACTTCTTTCATTAAATGATTTTAACATTATGTTTCTTAAATTTAATAAATTCATTATTATATTTCTTTCTTCATTAGTACTTATTTTTATATATTTATTAGGTTTAATATCACATTTATTAATTAATGATTTCATTCTAACTGTATTATATAATATATAAGGACCAGTTTTTCCATTTATATCACTAAATTTTATTGGATCAAATATATAATCAGTACTTCTACTAGGAAGTAAATCCCCATATTTTATGGCAGCTAGCGCTAATTTTAAAGCTACATTATCTTTTTTACTTTCTGGTATATTATCTTTAATAACTTTCTTAGTTTCATTTTTTACAAGTTCAATTAAATTATTTAAGCTCATTACTCCACCATCGCGTGTTTTAAATGGCTTACCATCTGGACCATTCATTGTTCCAAAACCATACCATTCAAGTTCTACTGATTTAGGAATTATATTTGTTTTATATGCAGCTCTAAATGCTTCTATAAAATGTAATTCTTGTCTAATATCTGTTAAATATATCATTTTGTTAAATTTAAATCTTTTAATTCTAGAATAAAGTGTTGCAAGTTCAGTTGTGTCGTATAATACTCCACCATTACTTTTGATAAGTATAACTGGTGGAATTTCTCTTGTATCTGTTTCTTCTTTAACATTAATAACAGTAGCACCATCACTTATTTCTGTATAATTATTACTTATTAAATAATCTAAAAGAGGCTTAATATATGGGTCTGCATCATATTCTCCTTCCCATAAATCAAATTTAGCTCCTAAAAGTGTATATACTCTTTTAATATCGTTAACAGATAATGTATAGAAAGTTTTCCATAAATCATAAATACCTTTTTCTCTATTTTGAAGTCTTGTAGTAAAATCTCTTGCTTCTTCTAAATAATTTTTATCTTCTTTAGCACGCATACTAGCATAAGGATATATTTCATTTAGTTCTTCTAAAGTTATAGGACATTCTGTTGGGTAAGTACCATCATAATCTTCATCAAAGAATACTAATTCAGGATACCTTTTAGAAAGTTCACATATGATAAGTCCCATAGGTCTACCCCAATCTCCTAAATGGACATCACTAATTGTTTTATATCCAACACTTTCACATAATCTTTTTATTGCCTCACCAATATTAGGGCTTCTTAAATGACCAGCATGTAATTCTTTAGCAACATTAGCACCACCATAATCTAAAAATATCACTTCATCCGTATCTATATGATATGTATTAACTTTAAAATTATTTGTTACATCATTTATATAATTTACTAATAATTTATCACTTAAAGTTAAGTTTATAAAACCAGGCCCAGCAATATTTACATCTTTAAAATAATTAGTTTTATTTAAACTATCAACTATTTCTACTGCAATATCTCTAGGATTTTTTTTATATAAACTAGCAAGTTTCATACATCCATTATATTGATAATCACCTAAATCAGGTCTATTAGATACATTTAATTTAACATCATCTTCATATCCTAATTTAGTTAAGATATTTTTTAATTTATTTTCTAAAAAAACTATAATATTCATAAAATATTTTCCTCTCAATAAAAGTATTATAACATAAACAAGAAAAAAAGTGTAAACATATTACACTAATTAGCTTTCGTAGTTGTAGTACTTGTAGTAGTACTAGTATATTTTTTAGTTCCAAGTATATTATCTAACTTAATCTTTGCTTCATTAACTGTTTCAACATCAGGATTCATAACATATGCTTTGCTTCTTCCTGTTGAATAAGTAACATTACTAGAATCAGTACCATTTACTGAATATGATTCTATATCCCAACTTGAATTATCTTTTATTTGTTTTTTTATTAATTTTGTAATTGCTTTTTGATCAACGTTAGTTATTACTGAGTCACTTACACTACTTAATAAACTATTATATTTTACAATTATTGATGGACTAATTGCTTTATCAATAATTGATTCAAGTACTAACATTTGATTATTACCTCTATCTCTATCTCCACCAGCTAAGGTATGTCTTGTTCTAGATAATGCTAATGCTTGTTCTCCATTAAGTTTTTGTCTACCTTTCTTAAGACATATTTGTGCACTACTAGTTCTTGATGAAGTTTGTTCACAGAAATTAACTGGTACATCAACAGTAATACCATCTAATTTATCTACTATATTTATAAATGTTGTAAAATTAACTCTAGCATAATAATTAATTTTAACATCATATAAATCTTCCAAAGTACCTACTGATTCTTCTATTCCATATACACCAGCATGAGTTAATTTGTCCATAGCTTTCTTACTATGTAATTTAACATAATAATCACGAGGTGTATTTATCATAAGTATTTTTTTATCTTTAGGATTTACTGCAACTAGTATATTAACATCACTTCTTGCTTTAGTAGCAACTTTACCATTAGTATCAATTCCACTTATATAAAATACAAAATTATCTTTACTTACATCAACATCACTCTTTAAAGTTTTAACTTTACTTGTAACATTAAACGTATAAATCTTTTTCAAATTATTATATTCGCTATTATCTTCTTTAATTACATCAACATTTGAATCAAGTGCTAAAACAGCATCACTCTCTTCATTTATAACAGAATCCAATGACTCACCAACATTTTCATATTCTGACATATTAAATTCTATTTTATTAGAAAGTTTATCAATTGCTTTTTTAGTTTCTTCATCATCCTTATTTGAAACACTAATTATCTTATCGCTTAAATCATCTATTTTTTCATATTTAGAATCTTTTAATACATATACAGAATAACTATCATGTCTTATACCAGAATCAAATATATTATTAAAGAAATCTATTGTTCCATATGAATAAAAACATACTAAAGTAAATAAGATAATTAAAATTATACTAGGTATAGAAACTACAATCTTTATCCATTTCTTTAATCTTTTATTATTAAGTAATTTAAATAATAAAAATATTAAAAGTCCTCCACCTATTATAATAATAGATAAATAATTAACAGGTAATACCTCAAAATATATTAAAAATATTGTAGAAAGTATTGCTGCAAATAGTAAAAGATATGATACTATTTTAAAAAATGTATTATTCTTCTTTTTCTTCTTCGTCATTATTAATTTCACCCTTATTTTCAATAACTTCTTTTGTTCCATTTCCATAAGTTACTTCTACTTGTATTCCAATTACATATCCATATTTATTATATGCAGTAATTAGTCTTGTATCTTTTATTGATTTGCTAACATATTTAGAAAAATCTATTGCAGAAGTTTCTTGTAACATACCTTCAAATTCTAAAGAATCTTCATTTATTGCTTTTTCTAACTTAACAAATAGAACATGGTTTATTTTATCATCATTTATACTATTAGTATAGTATTCTAAATCACTTGACATTGTATTTGACACATTTTCATCATCAGTAACTGTTACATTAACTTTTTTAGTTACATAGTTACCAGCACTATCACTAACTTTAACATTTATACTATAGTTCCCTACATTTTTTAATTTATCATAATCACTTTCATTTATTAAAGCAACATTACAAGGTAAGGATTTATCTATACAACTTAACATTAAATTATTAATATTAAAATCTTCTTTACTACTAATAACAACATTATCATTAAAAACTACTTCAGGTTTAGTTTTATCAACTACATTAATATATCCAGTTTTAGTATGCTTATTATATTTTACTTTATAACTATATTTTCCAATTGTATTAACATCTACACTATCTAAATATAGTTTATATTCATTTGCATATCTTTTACCATTTATTAAATAATCATTAACATCTTTACTTAAAGTATCTCCAAGTTCGATAGTAACGTTTTTTAATTTAATTGTATGTTGCTTTTTATAATATATAGAAACGCCACCTAAAATACCAATAATAAAAAGAAATAACATACATTTTAAAAATAAATGTTTATGTTCTGGTTCTTCATAATAAAAATCATTCATAATTATATCCACCTAGCAAAATAAATATTTCTAGTATACCCTTCTTCATATTTTTGAAATAAGCTTATTAAAGCATCCACAATACTTTCCATAATATTAGTACCTCTAGCAACTTTTATATTTAAAACACCTTGTTTTATTTCTTTTCTAAAACTATAATCATCAACGTATTTTCCTAATATTAAATCTAACTCTCTTACTTTATCTAAACTTTCTTTATTTTTAATATCTATATTAAATATATAATCTTCATAAACACTTATTAATTTATCAGTTACATAATCACTTTCTTCTATATCAAAATTCTTAATTTTATAAAAATTAGGACAATTATTTATAATTACTTTATTTTTCTTCATAAATTATCTACCTTTCATTATATAACTAAATTATATTACATTTTCAAAAAAAAGTCGAATAAAAACAATTGATTAATGAAAAATTAATTTTACTTCCAAAATTTTGGGCATTTTACTTCCAAGATTTGGGGTAAAATAAAAAAGATAGTAAAAACCATCTAATTTTTAAATTCAAAAATATAATTATCTATCTTTACTTCATCTCCACGTTTTGCACCCATTTTTTCTAAATCATCTTCGATTCCCATACCTTTTAGTTTTCTAGCAAAACGTGCTACACTTTCATCTTCAGTAAATCTTGTCATAGAGAATAATTTTTCTATTTCTTTACCCTTTATTATCCATAAATCGCCTTCTCTAATAATAGTATAAGGTTTTTCATCATTAAATTTATATAAAACATGAGAAGCATATTCTTCATCTTTATAAAGTTCTACAGTTTCAGTATTTTCAACTATATCAGCAAGTCTCATAACTAAAGTTTCAAGACCTTCTTTCATTATGGCAGATACTTCATATATTTCTTTATCAGGATATTTTTTTCTAAACTCCTCTAAATTTTCTTTAGCCCCTTCAATATCCATTTTATTAGCAATTATAATACTAGGTTTATTAATTAATCTTTCATCATAATTTTTAAGTTCATCATATATTTTTTCATAATCACTTATTGGATTTCTTCCTTCAAATGAACCCATGTCTATAACGTGAGCAATAACTTTAGTACGCATTGCATGTCTTAAAAATTTATCACCTAAACCTACACCAGCACTTGCACCTTCTATTAAACCAGGTAAATCAGCCATTACAAAGCTTCTACCGTCCTTTAAATTTACTACACCTAAATTTGGACTTAATGTAGTGAAATGATATGCTCCTATCTTAGGCTTACAAGAACTTATCATGCTAATAATTGTACTTTTACCAACACTAGGCATACCTACTAATCCTACATCAGCAAGCATTTTAAGTTCACATTTTATTAATTTTTCTTCACCAGGTTCACCTAATTCACTCATCCTAGGGGCAGGTACTTCATGTGTTGCGAAAGCACGATTTCCTCGTCCACCACGACCACCTTTTGCAACAACTACAGATTCATTTTCACTAGTCAAGTCAGCAATTATAAGACCAGTTTCCATATCAGTTATAGTAGTTCCTAGTGGTACTTTAATAATTACATCATCACTATCTTTACCATTTCTATCGCTACCTTTACCATTAACACCTTTTTCACCTTTTATATGTTTCATCATTTTTAAATCTATTAAAGTTTTTAAACCTTTATCAGTAGTAAAAACAATATTTGCACCATGGCCACCATTACCACCATTAGGCCCACCCATTTCTACAAATTTTTCTCTCCTAAAAGATGTACAACCATCTCCACCTTTTCCAGCTTCTACTTTCAAAGTTATTTCATCTACGAACATAATATCAGTCCTTTCAAAAAAAATATTTTATCATATTAACTAATTTAATTCAATTATAGTTTCACCAATATTAAACATATCTAAATAATATCTTTTAACTCTTTTATCATTTTTTAATATGAAGTGAAGCTCATCTTTAACTATTCCTTCACCCTTACCATGTACAATAACAATTTTCTTATTACCTAACTTAATATTATCATTTATAAAATCTGTTACAACATATTTAACCATATCTCTACTATATCCATGCAAATCTATAGTAGGTAAAATATTTAAAAAAGGATTATAACTCATGAATTATTATCCTCTATTTTATTCTTAGGCATATCAAAAGTTTCTATACTATTAGTTTGATTATTTATACTAGAATTATTACTTTGAGAAACTATATTTTCAACTTTATCTGTTTCTTTAGAAACATCATTTACATTATTTTTAGATACTGCACTATTTACGTTATTAGTATTAGTAATTACACTATTAACATTGTTATTAGTTACTACATTAGTAGCACTATTATTAATATTATTATTATTAATTCTAGATTTATATTCATTTAATACATTACTAACCACTTCATATTGAGGTATATTTAAAATCATATCTAATTCATTCTTACTTTCTAACATAACTTTATTAGTACATTTGATACTTTCTTCTATATTATTAGTATTTATTAAGAAATATATTAAAATAGAATTAAATACGTTCTCTTTATTTTTTAAATGACTATTAACATTTTTTATAATTCTTACTTCATCATCTACACAATATAAGTAATCAAAATTATCTAATCTTATAATTAAATTAGATTTATACATATCAATATATTTTTGAAATAAACTAACCATTACTTTAGGTTTATTTAAATTATTATATATTCCTGTAGCATTAGTTGCAAAAGAAAGATTTACAATAACATATTTACATTTATTTAGATATACTGATGATTCATTAGTAAATTTATTTGATATATATATTAAATTAGCATTAGGATAATTATTAATAGCAGCCATATTAGCACCGTAATCATTATCATCCATAACAATTACATCAGGAATAAATTCATATTTATATTTCATTAAGTTTGTTTTTATTGAATTTTCTAATATATTAGTAAAAGTATTTGTTTTCATATTATATATTTTATAGTTAACTTCACTATGTTCTTTATAACTTACTTCAACGTATTTAGTATCTATATTATATTTATTAAGTATTTCTTTTACTTTATTACCTATACTATCTTCACCTATCATACCTGTATAGTATGTCTCTATTCCATATTTTCCTAATGCTATTGCAGTTAAATTTCCTACACTATTCATAGTTTTTATAGATTCATTTATATAAAAATTATCACCATCTTTTGGAAATTCATTAAGTGGTATTATTATATCGTATATAGGTTTGCTAATAACTAATGTTTTCATAACCATCTTCCTATTCTATTTCAATTATAATTTATATATAAGAAAAAAACAAGTATTTTTCTACCTGCTTTTCACCATTAGAATACAATATTTAATTTGCTTTTTAGTTATTTTTAAAATATTTAGTTATGTTCTTTATTTCTTTTTTTATTTCTTTTTGTTTTTCTTTATTAACTTTTATCAATATTTTATTATATTTATTTATTAAATAATCATAATACAGTTCTCTATTTATCATATTCCTAGTACCAAATTTTAACTCTTCTAAGCTATATTCTTTATATCCTCTTATAAAGACTATATTAATATATAATTTATTATTAACTATTATTACTTCTTCTTTATCAATTATAAAACCTATTTTAATTATTTCTTTTCTAAGTAAATAATAATCTTTATTAGATTGTATAATTAATTTATTTATTTTATTTAAATACTTATTATTTAATATATCAATTATTGTATTACTGCCCATTCCAGAAATAATAACAGTATCTATATCATCATTAGAATTTAAAACTTCTAATCCATTACCACATCTAGCATAAATTTTATCACTTAAATTATATTTATTAATATTATTAATACCTTGCATCAAAGCATTTTTACTTACATCACTTACTATAACCTTATTTACAATATTATTTTTTACTAAATATATATCAAGTAATGCATGATCACATCCAATATCTATAATTTTATTATTTCTGTTAACATATTTTGTTAATGATTTTAATCTTTCATCTATCATATTAATCATTCATAAAATCTTTTAATTTTTTAGCACGAGATGGATGTCTTAATTTTCTTAATGCTTTTGCTTCTATTTGTCTTATTCTTTCTCTAGTTACATTAAATCTTCTACCAACTTCTTCTAATGTATAACAAGTGCCATCAATAAGTCCAAAACGTAATTCTAATACTTGTTGTTCTCTAGGTTGTAGTGTTTCTAATACTGATTTTATTTCTTCTTTTAATATTTCGTTAGATGCATATTCTTCAGGGCTTAAACTACTTTCATCCTTTATGAAATCTCCCAAATGTGAATCATCTTCTTCTCCAATAGGGGTTTCTAGTGATACTGGATCTTGACTTATTTTAATAACTTCTCTTACTTTTTCAACAGTAATATCCATCTTTTCAGCTAATTCTTCTTCTGTTGGTTCACGATTTAATTCAAGTGTCATTTGTCTTTGAATACGTGACATTTTATTAATTGTTTCTACCATATGTACTGGAACACGTATAGTTCTTGCTTGATCTGCTAAAGCACGTGTAATTGCTTGTCTAATCCACCATGTAGCATAAGTTGAAAATTTATAACCTTTATCATAATCGAATTTTTCAACTGCTTTCATTAATCCAATATTTCCTTCTTGTATTAAGTCCAAAAATAATAATCCTCTACCCACATATCTTTTAGCAATAGATACAACTAAACGTAAATTAGATTCTGCTAAAAGTGCTGCTGCCTCTTCATCTCCGTTAGCAACTTTAATACTAAGTTCCATTTCTTCCTCAGTAGATAATAAACTTATTCTACCTATTTCTTTTAAATACATTCTAACAGGATCATTAATATTCACATCTTTAGTAATATCTTCATCACTTAATATCTCTACTTCACTAGCTTTCTTAGCGTCTCCATTAGCTTCATCTTCACTAGCAATAATTTCAATACCATTACTAACTAATTTATTATATAGTTCATCTAAAGTATCACTATCAACTTCTAACCCTTTTAAAGAATCAGCTAATTGTTCATAAGTAACATATCCCTTTCCCTTACCTATCTTAATTAAATCTTTTTCTCTTTCTTCTAATGTTTTTATATTTCCTACCATATCTAACACTCCTTCTTTTTCATACTAGTAATCAATTCCATTAATTCTTTTTTTCTATTTATATCAGTAACATTTTTAAGTTCTAATTTTAGTTTATTTATTTTATTTTCTATCATCCATTTATTAACTATAGAAATGTATCCATCAAATTCTTCTTCACTCATTTCTATATCATTATTATGATTAGAAATAATATTTTTTATAATATCTTCTTTACCATTATTTATTTCATAACTTATAAAATCTGCTAAATTAATAGTATTATTAATTATTATATAAGCTTGTATATCTTTTTCTATATCAAAATAACTACTATCAGGTATATAATTTAATTTTTTTGTAAATATCTTAGCATATTTTACATTATTCATCATATAATATAATATTTCTTCAACAGCTCTAATATTTTGTTTTTGTTTTTTAGTTATTTTCTTTGTCTCAACTATAACTTTTTTTTCACTAGGAATAATTTTATTTAATAATATATTTTTATCTATATTATATTCTTCACTTAATTTATTTATAGTAACATTTTTTAATATATCATCATCACTTTTATTTAATTCTGTAATGACATTATTTATATAGTCTGTTAATTCATCTGCATTATTTAAATTTTTATTACTTTTTAAATAATTTATTTTAAAATCAAATAAGTTTATTGCATGATTTATTACATCTTTATATGAATCTATACCATATTTTAATATATATTCGTCAGGATCTTTTGCTCCATCTAATTTAATTACACTTACATCAATACCATTAGATTTTAATATTTCACCATTTGTAAGTGCAGCATTTATTCCTGCTTTATCACTATCCATATTAAGCACTACTCTAACATTTAATTTTTTTATTAAATGTACATGCTCTTTAGTCAATGCTGTTCCCATAGTTGCAACTACATTCTTTACTCCACTTGAATAAATTCTTATTGCATCCATTTGTCCTTCACAAATAACAATATATTTCATTTTTTTTGCTTCTATAACAGCTCTATGATAATTAAATAATGTTTCTCCTTTTTTAAATATATAAGTTTCTCTAGTATTTACATATTTACTATCTGCTTCACCATTATATATTCTTCCACTAAAACCTATTGGTTCTCCATTACTATTATGTATTGGAAACATTATTCTATTTCTAAAAATATCAAATAATTCTTTACTTTTACCACATAAACCTATATCAGTTAACATCTTTTCATCATATTTTTTACTAAGCAATAGTTTACTTAAGTTATTATCGCTAAATGAAACTCCAATTTCAAAGTCATTAATTATATTATCATCAATATTTCTAGATTTTAAATATTCTTTTGCTTTTATACCATCTTTGCTTTTTAAATTATTTTTATAAAATTTAACAGCAAGATTATATATTTCATATTCTTTATTATATCTTTTAATATAATTTAATTTATGTGTTAATTTTATTCCATTATTATCAGCAATTTTTTCTACTGCTTCTAAAAATGAAATATTTTCATAATCTTTAACAAATGAAAATACATTTCCAGTTGCTCCACATACAAAGCATGTATAAATTTGTTTTTCTTCACTTACACTTAGTGAAGGATTATGATCTTCATGAAATGGACATATTCCAAAATAATTCTTACCTTTTTTATCTAGGTTAATATATGAACCAATAACATCAACTATATTAACACTAGTTCTTATTCTATTAAATTCTTCATTAGATATACCAGCCATATATTACCCTCCACTATTATATTATTGTGACAAGTTACAAATTTCCTTTTTTTTTCTGCAAATTTCTTAAATTTAATGCTTATTTTACCAAATTTTCTAAAAAAATCAACTAAATGGCAACAAAATCAATAGACTTACATATTTATTTTTGCTAAAATTTATATTGGTGATTTAAATGATAATAGAAAAAATAATTGAAAAAGCAAAACAAAATAAGAAAACAATTTGTTTAGTTGAAACAGATGATATAAGAACTTTAGAAGCAGCAAGTACCGTAAAAGAATTAGACTTTGCCAACATTATACTAGTAGGCAATGAAGATAAAATAAATGAATTATCTAAAGAAAATAATATTGATTTAGATGGTATAAAAATTATTGACCCATTAAATAGTACTTTAACAGATAAATTAATAGAAAAATTTTATGAAATTAGAAAATCTAAAGGAATGACTTATGAAGAAGCTATAAATATAATAAAAAATGATTATTTATATTTTGGTGATATGCTAGTTTATTTAGATTATGCTGATGGTCTAGTTGCAGGTGCAACACATTCATCTAGTGATGTCTTACGTGCTGCTTTAAAAACTGTAAAAACTGCTCCTGATTCTAAAATCGTCTCATCATTTTTCTTAATGGAACTTAATAATAAGAATTTAGGAGACAATGGAGTTTTTATCTATTCTGATTGTGGTATGATACAAAATCCAACTAGTGAAGAATTAGTAAATATTGCATATTCTTCTAGCAAAACATTTGATAAATTAATTGGAAATACTCCAAAAATAGCGTTTTTATCTCATTCTACAAATGGTAGTAGTAAATGTGATGATGTTAGTAAAGTACAAAATGCTGTTAGAGTATTTAAAAAAACTTATCCAAATATTATTGCTGATGGTGAATTGCAATTAGATGCTGCAATTATACCAAGTATAGCTAAATCTAAATTTCCATTATCAACTATACAAGGAGATGCAAATATTTTAATTTTTCCAGATTTAGATGCAGGTAATATTGCATATAAAATTACTGAAAGAATGGCAAATGCAAAAGCATATGGTCCTATTACACAAGGTATAAGAAAACCTATAAATGATTTATCAAGAGGATGCAACAAAGATGATATAGTTGGTGTAATAGCAATTACATGTGTTCAAGCAAATGAAGATTAAAAAAATTACAAACATTAAAATTTGTAATTTTTTTGTTTATTCGATTTCATAAGGATTTAATCTTGTACCATTACCAGAAATGGCTTTTATGCCATTAATTAATGTTACAGTAGGTCTTAAACTATTTTCTCCAGTTTCTGATGCCTCCAAAAGATATAAATTATCTCCACCACCTACTAATGGTATTCTAATTATTGAGGTCGTGATAATATTTTTATAACTATTCAGCAAATATGAATACGATAAATCGTATGATGTAAAGAAATCTTGGGTATTGTGATAATTATTCATTGATATTCCAGATAACAATCCTTCATCAAAACTGATCAATCCTATTTTACTTTTATATGATTCTACATCACTTCCATAAGATAAAGATACCATCTTTTTATTAAAAATTCTATCTTCTATCTCATAAATATATTCGACGGGTGAACCATTATCATAATCTATTTTATTATTAAAATTATTGATATAATATGTATCATCTTTTAATTTTGTTAAATTTTCTGATAATATTCCGTCATAAGAAATTGTTCTTGTTTCTAATTTACTATTACTAATAGTTTTGTATTCATACGTTCCACCATTTAAATATGTTTTTAATAATGGCATTGCATATATGCGCCCCAAAGTGGTTTCTCCCTCATATAATGAACTTTTATTAAGAGCAACAGAAGAATTACCTTCAGGAATTATAAAAGCTTTTTCTCCATTTGAATTATACAAAGAATTGTCACATGTAGTCTCTTTATCATCTAAAATTAGTTTTATACTACCGTCACCTTCAATACGAATAATTCGCCAGCATTTATTATCAAAATTTATATAATTATCTTTTACGTTTCCTCTATAAAAATAACTTATTCCATCATTATCACTTATTACACTCAATTCATCATTTTCAAAAGAACTTTTTTTTATTGCAACAAATCCATCAACATTGATTGAACTTGCTGAAGTACTAGTTACTTTATATATCCAATTTATTTGCGAAGAAGCATCATTTTTACAAATTGATGCAGAACTATCTCCATCTTCACATATAATATATTTTCCTACTAAATCTTGATATATATCTGAATATTTTCCGGTTTTTGTATTTGTTAATATTATGTATCCATCCTCAGTATTTTCGTATGTTGAACTATAAGTATAAACTGTATCTGCATTAGCTTGTTTTTCTTCGCTAACGTCTGGAATTTGATTTTCTTCAAAGGAATAATATGTTGACCATGGTTCTATTAATTTAGCTTGTACTTTTCCAACTAACTCAGTTCCATTTTTATTTGCAATTGAATTATTTATTATTGTTCCTGCTAATGTATCTGATGCATAGTTTGTTATTCCTTTTTCACTATTTAGTAATTTTACATCCATTATA
>URLV01000021.1 GCA_900548725.1 uncultured Mycoplasmatota bacterium | reverse complement strand
TAGTTAATGGACTTACTAGACAAGAAGATTTAGTATATACATTAACATGTACATCTTATCTAAAAGAAGGTTTTAGTTTAGCAAGTAACGGAACTATAACGGGAACAGTTGATGGAACATGTAGTGGAGTAAGCACAGAAAAACAATTTCCAAGTACAAGTACAATGTCAGTAATGACAACAAATACAATAGATACGATACATACACATGCTTATAAATTAACAGTAACATATAAAGAAATGAATGTTGATCAAAATACAGATATGAATAAAACATTTAGTGCGAAAGTGAATATTCTAGATACAAATGCATTAACAGTAAACAATCCATATAAGAGTGATGCCGGTACACTAAAGAAAGCAATAATTGATAATGCAATGTTAGGTACAGGATCTACACAACTTGGAAGTGAAGTAACAGAGTTTACTAAAATATCAGGACCCAATGATAAATTACTTAATACAGCACCAGATGATTACGGAACAAGTTATTACTACTATGGAGCTGTAACAGATAATTATGTAACGTTTGCCGATAAATTATGGAGGATAGTACGTATAAATGGTGATGGCACAATAAGACTAGTATTAGATGATGTAGCAAAAGATACAAGTGGAAATGTAATAGAGACTGAATTTAATACAAGTAATAATGATAATGCATATGTAGGATATATGTATGGAACACCAGAAAGTACAACATATGATGAAACACATAAGAATATTAATGATAGTACAATAAAAACACAAGTAGACGCTTGGTATAAAACAAATATAGTAGATACAAATAGTTCTAGTTTTATTGCAGATACATTATTCTGTAATGACAAAACTCTAGCTTCGAATGGAATAGGTGGAGTTACAACTCAGTTAGGTTATGGAACTAATGAAACATATTATGCATCAATGGAAAGATTACGATATAGTACGGGAACAACAGAAATTACGACTAGTAAACCAACATTTAAATGTGCTGAAAATGCTACAAATGATTATTCGAGATTTACAGTAAATGTTAGTACACTTCCAAATGGAAATAAAACAAATGGAAATTTAACATATCCAGTAGGACTACTAACAGCTGATGAAGTATCATTTGCAGGAGCATATAAATATAATCAAATAAATAAATCATATTATTTATCTAATTCATCTCTAACTTCTTTTTGGTGGCTTTCGTCTCCGAGCGACTCTATTGGTCCGTTTACGGACGAGTGGTACGTTACTGGGTATGGTGACCTCAACTACAACAACGGCGTCGACGGCACTTTAGCTTTCCGCCCTAGTATCAATCTAAAGGCTGAAACGCTAAAAAGTGCAGGAGATGGAACTAAATCAAATCCGTACACTGTAAAATTAAGTTAAGGCTAGGATAAAGGATTCAAAAATCATAGGCAAATGCTTTTTGAGGGCACATCTAACGGCGAAATCGCGCCGTAGATGTGTGGTGTAAATCTGTAAAATTTTATAATTATTTTTTGAGTATTAGATAGTTAGAAATTTAAAATATGTTCTAACTTTTTTTATTTTGATTGACAAAAAAGTGTAAAATTTTTATGATTCGACATAATGTGACAAAACTTTACATTTGTTGACAAATGTTTACAATATATTTTCTTTCTATTTGTCATTTTATGTTGTATAATTAATTTGCGTGAAGTTAATTAGAGGGAGAAAAAATATGAAAAATAAAGTACGTGTAGTATTAATTGATTCTGATAAAGAGCAATTAAGAATGACAGAGAAGTATTTTAGTAGTCACGCAGTAATTGAAGTAGTTAAATCATTTAATGATGGGATGGAAGCTAGTAAGTATGTTTTAAATAATATGAATAGTTTTGATGTAGTTGTTACTGATTTAATACTAACTAATAAAGATGGAATGAGTATTATTAAAAGTATAAGAGAGAAGTCTGTAGAGAAAGGTATAATTGTACTAACTGGATATAATTCATTATCCGTTATAAAAGAAGTAAGTTTATATAAAATAAATTACTTTATGTTAAAACCTTTTAATTATAATGATTTGGAAAATCAAATATTAGATATGGATACTAGAAAAATATCAATAATAGATTATGATATTGAATTACAAAATACTATTTCTGATATGTTACATACATTAGGAGTTCCATCACATATTAAAGGCTTTCAATACATAAGAGAAGGTATTGGGCTTTTATACAGTAAACCTAGTATATTAGGTGCAATTACTAAAGAAATGTATCCTGAGATAGCAGTTAAATATAATACAACTAGTAGTAGAGTTGAACGAGCTATAAGACATGCAATAGAAATAAGTTGGAATAGAGGAGATTATGATTTAATGGAAGACTTATTTGGTAATAGTGTAGATGTAGATAGATCTAAACCTACAAATAGTGAGTTTATTGCAACTCTTGCTGATAAATTAAGATTACAACATAGATGAATAAAATATAAATTTTATCCTCATTATATACATATGATATATAAGGAGGATTTTTTAATGGATAAAAATAAAGATTGTGTAAATAAATATTTAGAAATTGCAGAAAAAGAGATGCTTAAATTAAATCATCCATATGTGGGTAGTGAACATATGATACTTGCGTTACTAAAAGATAATGATGTTAGTGAAGTTTGTGAAACGTATAATTTATATTATGAAACATTTAAAAGTGAGTTAATAGATATTATTGGAAAATCAAATGTAAAGACTACAACTATTTTACATACTCCTTTACTTAAAAGTATAATTAATGATGCTAGAAAGGATGCTAAAGAAAATAATGATGGAATTGTAACACCAAGACATTTAATGATTAGTATACTTGAAAGTGGAGATGGTATTGGTGTTAGAATATTACTAAGTTTGGGAGTAGATTTAGAAGGTATATACAAAGAATTAAAGAAGAGTTTTAATCCAATATTTAATGAAATAAAAAAATATGGTTATGATTTAAGTCTTAATGATACTAAATTAATTGGTAGAGATGATGAAATAGAAGAAATTATTGAAATTTTATTAAGAAAAAACAAAAATAATCCATTGTTGGTAGGGGAAGCTGGCGTCGGAAAAACAGCAATAGTTGAAGAACTTGCTAATAGGGTAAAAAATGGAACTTATAAGAAATTTATGGGATATAAAATATTTAATTTAGATATGTCTTTGTTGTTATCTGGTTCTAAATATAGAGGAGATTTTGAAGAAAGATTAAATACTGTTATAAAAGAAGTAATGGATGATGGAAAAATAATACTATTTATAGATGAAATTCATACAATAATGCATGCTGGTGGTAGTGAAGGTGCTATTGATGCGGCTAATATATTAAAACCTTATTTATGTAAAGATAAATTAAAAATAATAGGAGCTACAACTAAAGATGAATATGAAAAATATATTACTAAAGATAAAGCTTTAGTTAGAAGATTTGATGTAGTTAATATTAAAGAACCTAACTTAGAAGATACTAAAAATGTTTTATATAAAATAAAGGATAAATATCAAAATTTTCATAATGTTAATATAACTAAAAGTAATATAGATGTGATAGTTAGTTACAGTGATAAATATTTTTCTAATAAAAAAAATCCTGATAAATCTATAGATATTTTAGATAGTGTTTGTTCATATGTTAATAATAATGGTAAGAATAAAATATTAAAGAGTGATATAGATAATATTGTTAGTAGAAAGATTCACCATAATTTAACTTTTAATAAAATAGATGTTTTAACTAAAATGACAAATAAAGTATATGGTCAAGATGACATTATTGATAAAATGTTAGATATTGTTAAGAAAGATACTTTTATGTCTATATTATTAGTTGGTGGAGTTGGTGTTGGTAAAAGTATAACTGTTAAAGAAATGGCAGATATACTTAATATTAATTTTATTTGTATAGATATGGGAATGTATAATAATTATTATAGTATTAATAATATATATAATGGTGAAAATAGTTTATATAGTAAATTAAATAATAATAGTTTTATATTATTTGATAATATAGAGAAATGTGATAGTAGTATAATAGATGTTATTATTAAAATAATTGATGATAAATATATAAAAGATAAAAAATTAGATAATAGTGTTATATTTTTAAGCGCTACTAATAATGTTAAATATGGTATTGGTTTTTCAAAGAGTAATTATAGAGAAGAGTATAACAATAAAAAAGTGTTAGATAGTGTAGATTATGTTATTAATTTTAATGATATAAATGAAGATGCTATTAGTAAGTATGTGGAATTTAATAATATTAGAAATTTTGATTATTCTTTGTGCGATTATGTTAATTATGGTTTTAGAGGAGTTAAGATAAGTATGAAGAATAAAGATTTGATTAAGTGAAATACACCTATATGGTGTATTTTTCATATTAAATTCATATAAAATATGTTAGAATAGTTTTAAGGAGATGTGGATATGAAATTTTATAATAGTTTAACTAGAAGTGTAGAAGAATTTGTTCCTAGAGATAAGAATTTAGTTACTATGTACACATGTGGTCCGACTGTTTATCATTATGCTCATATTGGTAATTTAAGAACTTATATTATGGAAGATATTTTAGAGAAAGGTTTAGAATATCTTGGTTATAAAGTTAAAAGAGTTATGAATATAACTGATGTAGGTCATTTATCTAGTGATGCTGATACTGGTGAAGATAAAATGCTTAAGGGTGCTAAAAGAGAACATAAAAGTGTAATGGAAATTGCACATTACTATACAGAGTGTTTTAAAAGTGATTGTGATACATTAAATATTAAATGGCCTAATATAGTTGTTCCTGCTACCAGTATGATAGATGAATACATTAAATTTATTAAAGTTTTAGAAGAAAAAGGATATACTTATTTTAGTGGTGGTAATGTTTATTTTGACACATCCAAATTGGATAAATATTATGTTTTGACTAATAATTGTGAAAGTGATTTGAAAGATGCTGTTAGAGATGATGTAGAGATAGATGAAAATAAAAAAAATAGTATAGATTTTGTTTTATGGTTTACTAAATCTAAATTTGATAGTCAAGAATTAAAGTGGGATAGTCCTTGGGGTGTGGGTTATCCCGGTTGGCATATTGAATGTAGTGTTATTAGTTATAAAAATTTAGGAGAATATTTAGATATACACTGTGGTGGTGTTGATAATAAATTTCCACATCATACTAATGAAATTGCTCAAACAGAAAGTTATACAGGACATAAATGGTGTAATTACTGGTTTCATCCAGAACATTTAAATGATGAATCTGGTAAAATGAGTAAGAGTAAAGGTGAATTTTTAACTGTTTCTTTACTAAAAGAGAAGGGATATAATCCTTTAAGTTATAGATTTATGACATTAAATAGTCATTATAGAAAACAACTTGTATTTAGTTTTGAAAATTTAGATCAAAGTGAGAATGCTTATAAGAAACTGATAAATAAAATTAGTAATATAAAAGATATTGGTGAAATAGATAAAGATAATTTTATTTTGTATGATAAACGTTTTAAAGAATGTATAAGCGATGATTTGAATACTAGTAATGCCATAACTGTTTTATATGATTTGTTGAAAGATGATAATGTTAATGGTAAAACTAAGTTAGAACTTATAAAATCATTTGATAAAGTATTAAGCTTAGATTTAGTTAAAGAGAATTTTGTTAGTAATAAACATGATTATATAATGTCTAAGATTGAACTTAGAAATAATGCTAAGAAAAATAAAGATTATGAATTTGCTGATAAGATTAGAAATGAACTTTTAAGTGAAGGAATTGTTTTAGTGGATACTAGAGAAGGTACTACTTATAAGATGGAGGATTAGTTATGGATAATTTTGGTTTATATTTACTTGCTTTAATTATACCTTTAATAGCACAAATATATATTAATGTTTGTCATGATAAGTATAGAAAAATACAAAATAAAAAGAAATTAACTGGTTTTGAGGTGGCTAGAAAAATACTTGATTCAAATGGACTTAAAGATATTTATGTAGTTGAAACAAGAGGTAATTTAACTGACCATTATGATCCTAGACGTAAAACTGTTAAGTTAAGCAGTGATGTATTTCATGGAGATAGTGTGGCAAGTATGGCAGTTGCTGCTCATGAATGTGGACATGCTATTCAAGATAAAGAAGGCTATTTATTTATGAAAATTAGAAGTTTCATATTTCCGATAGTTAGTTTTGGTACTAAGATAGCTTATGTTGTTTTATTCATTGGTCTAATTGCAGATATAATGGATTTAGTTTGGGCTGGTATATTATTAGTTGGACTTGGTCTTGTTTTCCAATTAATTACATTACCTGTTGAAATAAATGCTAGTAAGAGAGCAATGGTTGAATTAGAAAATAAAATATGTGCTTTAGATAACGATTTAGATGGTACTAAATCAATGCTTACTGCTGCTGCATTAACGTATGTTGCTGCTGTTTTATCTAGTGCATTAGAAATATTAAGATTAATTCTTATCTTTAGAGATAGAGATTAGTCTTTTTTTGTAAATATATTGTATAGTTTGTGAAGTAATATTAGATATAATTTGCTTTTAAATTAAGTATGTTCTAAAATTATTGTAGAGAGGTGAACGTAATGGAACGATATAATTTTGAAGATTCTGAAGAAATGATTAGAATTGTTAATGAAAATAATAGACGTTTGAGAGAAAAAAATTCAAAAGTTGATGTTAGAACTAATAGAGTTCGTAGAGATAACAAAAATAGAAATAAACTTAGAATTAGAAATATGATATGTGCATCAACCTTGATAGCTGCGATAGGATTTACTGCTGGGTTAGGTGCTAATGTTGGAATGAAACATTTAAAAAATGAAATAGAATTAAATCGTGCTGTCGAATACATGGAAAATGAAATTAATTATATTTGTCCTAGTGTTGAAAGAGGAGTTTTAAGTGATGGTACTGTAGTATTTTTAGATAATAGTGATAAAAATTATTATAATATATGTGAATCATTACAAAGTGAATATAAAATGAGTAGAGATTGTGCAATTTATGCAATTGCTAAAAAATATGGTGATGATGCTTTTAGTAAAGTTGTAATTAATTATGGTTATAAAGATAAAGATGATTTCCTATATGAACTATATAAAAAAAATGTATCTATTTCTAGTAGTGGGGAAACACCATATGTAAGCGTTGGTTCATTTAGAGTATTTGAAAACAATGTACAAGTTGAATATGTTAATAAAGTAAATGAAATTCAAAATATGGTTGAGCAAAAATCTTTAGAAAGTAAAGGTATGACAAAATGAATGAAGAAGTATTAGTTAAAACATATAATATAGATAATAAAGATTATGTTGTTGTTAATGAATTAGATATAAATAATATACATTATTACTATTTATCTTGCTATGATGATCCTAATGATGTTTTATTACAAAAACTTGTTAATGGTTATTTGGTACCATTGGATGATGAAAATGAAATTATGCTAGTTTTAAAAACTATTGGTGAATAAAATTACTATTAATTTAGTGATTTTTTTTCTTGAATTATTGTAGTATAATAAGCTTAATTATTTTAATAATAAATTATATGTGGAGGAGTTAATATGTTTGAACTTGTTAGTAAATATAAACCTAATGGTGATCAGCCAAAAGCTATAAAAGAGTTGGTTGATGGTATTAATAGTGGTAAAAAAGATCAAGTTTTATTGGGTGCAACTGGCACTGGTAAAACATTTACTATAGCAAATGTTATAAAAGAAACGAATAAACCTACATTAGTTTTGGCTCATAATAAAACTTTAGCAGGGCAACTTTATAGTGAATTTAAAGAGTTGTTTCCAAATAATCATGTTGAATATTTTGTTTCATATTACGATTATTATCAACCTGAAGCTTATGTTCCTAGTAGTGATACTTATATTGAAAAAGATGCTAGTATTAATGATGAGATTGATGAATTAAGACATAGTGCAACTGCTTCTCTTTTAAATAATAGAGATACTATTGTGGTTGCTAGTGTTTCTTGTATATATGGTATAGGTGATGTTGAAGATTATAAAGAAAAAATGTTAATTATTAATTTAGGAGATACCATTAAAAGAGATGATTTGTTAAAAAAATTAATTGATATGACTTATGAGAGAAATCAATTAGATTTTCATAGAGGAACATTTAGGGTAAATGGAGATATTATTGATATAGTTCCTATTGCTGAAAAGAAAAATGGTATCAGAATAGAGTTATTCGGTGATGAAGTAGATAAGATTAGTGAATTTGATGTTGTAACTGGTATGGTAAAACAAAATAAAAAAAGTATTACTATATTTCCTGCAAGTCATTTTGTTACTAGTGAAGATAAACTTAAAGAATCTATTAAAAGAATTGAAGAAGAGTTAGCTAGTAGACTTAAATATTTTAAAGAAAATAATAAATATATTGAAGAACAAAGACTTAGAGAGAGAACATTATATGATATTGAAATGTTAAAAGAAACTGGTTTTTGTCATGGCGTTGAAAATTATTCTAGACACATTTCATTACGTGATGAAGGAGAAACTCCTAATTGTTTGATTGATTTCTTTCCTAAAGATTTTTTACTTGTTGTAGATGAATCTCATGTAACTATTCCTCAAGTAAGAGGAATGTATAATGGAGACAGAATGAGAAAACAAACGTTAGTTGATTATGGTTTTCGATTACCTAGTGCTTTAGATAATAGACCACTTAAATTTGATGAATTTAGAAATAAGATTAATCAGGCAATATATGTTTCTGCTACTCCAGGAGATTATGAATTAGAATTAGTTAACAATCATTATGTTGAACAAATTATTAGACCAACTGGACTTTTGGATCCAACTATTGAAGTAAGAGAAACTGAAGGTCAAATAGATGATTTAATTGGTGAAATTAATAAACGTAAAGAATTAAATGAAAGAGTTTTGATAACTACATTAACTATACGTATGGCTGAAGAGTTAACTAATTATTTAAAGGGTGTTGGAATTAATGTTGCCTATTTACATAGTGAAGTAAAAACTTTAGAACGTTTAAAAATAATTAGAGAATTAAGACTTGGAACTTATGATGTTGTAGTTGGTATTAATTTGTTAAGAGAGGGAATTGATATTCCAGAAGTTAGTTTAATTGCTATTATGGATGCTGATAAACAAGGCTTTTTAAGAAGTGATAGAAGTTTGATTCAAACAATTGGAAGATGTGCTAGAAATGAACATGGTCATGTTATAATGTATGCAGATAAGATTAGTGAAGCCATGGATAAAAGTATACGTGAAACTGAACGTAGAAGAGAAATACAAAATAAATATAATCAAGAGCATGGTATTATTCCTAAAACTATTGTAAAATCTATTAAAGAAGTTGTAAGTAATGAAATTGAAGAAAAAGTTGATGATGTAAAACTTTCTAAGAAAGAAAAAGAAGATATGTTAATTAGAATTGAAAATGAAATGAAGGAAGCAGCTAAGAATATGGATTTTGAAAGGGCTATGGAATTAAGAGATATATTATTTGAACTTAAATCTAATTAGTTCTTTTTTTTCGTAAATATAATTAGCAATTAATCAAGTAATAATTGAATAATAGAATATGTTGTAGTAAAATATTTATATATAAGGGAGTTGGAAATGTGAAAAAGATTTATATTTTTGGACATAAAAATCCTGATACTGATAGTGTATGTGGTGCCATTAGTTATAGCTATTTAAAAAATCAATTGGGTTTTAATACTGAACCTAGAGTTTTAGGTGAGATAAATAACGAAACTAAGTATGCACTTGATTATTTTAAAATTAAAGTACCAGAATATTTAGAAGATGTTAAAGTTAAAATAAAAGATATTACATATCATAAAGATTATTTTGTTAAAGAAAATACTAGTATATTTGAAACATATAATTTTATGAATGAAAATAATATTACAGGTATACCTATTATTAATGATAAAAAGAAATTTGTTGGTTATGTTTCTTTAAAAGAAATTGCTAAAACAATGATTACTGATAATAATAATTATTTGGATACAACCTTTGATAATATAACACGAACTTTAAAAAGTTTGAATTATATAAAAATTGACACTGTTATTAAAGGACATATTGTTGCAGCAACATTTGATGATAATACATTTATTAATAATGTAAAATTAGATAACGATAGTATTGTTATTGTAGGAGATAGACAAGCGATTATAGATTATGCAATAGAAAGTAAAGTTAAATTAATTATTGTTATTGGTAATCAAGAACTTAATCCAACACAGCTATTGTTAGCAAAAAATAATAGTATTAATATAATATTTACTCCTTATACAAGTTTTGAAGCTAGTAAATTATTAGGTTTAACTAATAATATTAATACCATAAAGAGAAATGAAAATTGTATTTGTTTACAGACAGAAGATTATATGACTGACTTTATAGAAATTAGTAATAAAACTAAACATACAAATTATCCTATAGTTAGTAAAAGTGGTATATGCTATGGATTATTAAGATTAATTGATATAAGCGATTATGATAAAAATAAAGTTATATTAGTTGACCATAATTCTGTTAAACAAACTGTAGATGGAATAGATGAAGCGGAAATATTAGAGATTATAGATCATCATAATATTAGCGATATAAATACTAAAAATCCTATTAATTTTAGAAATATGGCAGTTGGTAGTGTTAATACAATTATATATTATTTATATAAAGAAAATGATATTGTTATACCTAATGATATTGCTGGATTAATGATAAGTGGTATTATATCTGATACAGTACTTTTAAATAGTCCTACTACAACATATCATGATAAATTTGTTATAGAAGAATTATCTAAACAAATTAATATAGATTATAAAGAATATGGTATGAATTTATTAAAGAGTGGAATGGATATAACTGGATATAGTACTGAAGATATAATTTATAGAGATTATAAAGTATTTAGTGTGGGTGAATATAAATTTAGTATTGGTCAAGTATTAACTGTTGATTTTAATGATTTTAAAGATAATATAAATAATTATGTTGAAACTTTAAATGAGATTAGTAGAAGTAATGGGTATATATTAAGTACTTTGTACATAACAAATATACTTACTAAAGAATCTATGATACTATTTAATAGTAGTGGAAGTTATATAATTAGAGATGCGTATGATTTAAATGATATATATGAAGGAATAATTGTTAAGAATATATTATCAAGAAAAAAACAAATGGTTCCTAATATAATGTCTGTGCTTGAGAAAAAATAAAAAAATATAGAGTTTTTGATGCTCTATATTTTTTAACTATTTAAACCGTCTATATATCCAATAATTTTATTTTTTTTATCTTTTGTCATTTTATCAAATAAATCTAATAACATTAAATCAGTTACGTCAAAGCCATTTTTCTTAATAGCTAATAAAGGCATGTCATCATTTATTCTATCTAATAAATAATCTGTTGATGTACCTAAGAAATCTGCCATTTTAATTAATGTTTCTACCGATGGAAATGCTTTGCCAGATTCGTAAGCTGATATAGTTTCTTGACTTACTTCAGCTGCAATACTTAATCTTACTTGAGTTACTTTCTTTTTTTCTCTAATCTTTTTTAAATTTTCCATATACACTCTCCTAAATAATTTTTATATATATTATTATATATAAAATAATGGTACATACCAGATATATTAAATATACTTAATTATATATTGTAATTGTATATTTGTAAAATATAGAGTTATTTATGTAGGAATGTAAATTTACTAGAATATTAAATATTTTGTCAAAAAAAGTTTTATTGGTAGTATTTTATTTTTTAGTTTCATAAGTTTATTTAGGAGGACGTTATGGAACTAAAGGGACTAAATGATGAAGAAGTTAAGATTAGTAGAAAAAGATATGGAGATAATGTAGTTAGCGAGAGTAAACAAAATAGTTTTATTTCTCTTTTAATTGAATCTTTAGGAGATCCTATAATTAAAATTCTTTTAATAGCACTTGCTGTTAAAGTAGTATTTCTATTTAGAAATTTTGATTGGTTTGAAACGTTAGGAATATTAATTGCAATATTTTTAGCATCTTTTATATCTAGTATTAGTGAATATGGTAGTGAAAAAGCATTTAAGAGATTACAAGAAAAATCTTTGGATATTATGATTAAAGTTAAAAGAAACGGTAATTTAGTTAATATTAATATAAGAGATGTCGTTGTTGGTGATATTGTATATTTGGAAAGTGGGGATTTAGTTCCTGCTGATGGTGTTGTTGTTTTTGGGGGCGTTAGTGTTGATGAATCTGCATTGAATGGAGAAACTAAAGAAGCGTTAAAAAATATTAATGAAGAAATTTTAAAAGGAAGTATCATAAGTGATGGTACTTGTTATTTAAAAATTAAAAGAGTTGGAAAGAATACTATATATGGTAATATTGAAACGGAAGTAATGTCTAAAGCTATTGATAGTCCTTTAAAAATCAGATTAAGAGATTTGGCTAAGGTTATTAGTAGGATAGGTTATATTGGTTCTGTTTTAGTAGTTATTAGCTATTTATTTTCTGTTATTGTTATAAAGAATAATTTTAATATTAATTTAATAATTGAAACAATTACTAATTATAGATTAATGATAGATTATTTGATTTATTCATTAACATTATGTGTTACTGTTATTATAGTTGCTGTTCCAGAAGGTCTTCCTATGATGGTTGCTTTAGTATTATCTAGTAATATGAAAAGAATGTTAAAAAATAATGTAATGGTTAGAAAAATGGTTGGTATAGAAACTGCAGGTAGTTTAAATATATTGTTTACTGATAAAACTGGTACAATAACTAGTGGTAAATTAAATGTTAATAAACTTATAAATTATAAGGGATTAGAATGTACTAATAAGAAATATATGGATATATTTAAAAGTAGTATTTTATATAATAATCAAAGTGAATATAGTAATGGTAGTGTTGTTGGTGGTAATACTACAGATCAAGCAATTATGAGATATTTAAAGTTAATAAGACAAGAAGATTATGAACACGTTGTTTTATTTAGTAGTAAAAATAAGTATTCTGTTACTAAGATGGTTAATAGTAATATATTTTATTTTAAGGGTGCTAATGAAGTTATTATAGATAATAGTGAATTTTATTTAGATGAATTGGGTTATAAACAAATTCTTAGAGATAAAAACAAATTGTATGAAGTTGTTAAAAAATTAACTAAAGAAGGTTTAAGAGTAATTAGTGTTGCTTATAAAAATAATAGTGAATCTTTAGATGGTTTATGCTTTATAGGCTTTGTTGTTATAAAAGATGAAATTAGAGAAAATGCCAAGGAAGGTATAAACAGAGTAAGAGATGCACATATTCAAACTGTTATGATTACTGGTGATGATAGAGAAACTGCACTTAGTATTGCTAGAGAGGTTGGGCTTGTTAAGAGTATAAATGATATAGTCTTAACACATGATGAAATGGAAAAGATGACAGATGATGCAATAGCACATATTATTAGTAATTTACGTGTAGTTGCGAGGGCTTTGCCAACTGATAAGAGTAGGTTAGTTAAAATTTGTCAGAAATGTGATTTGGTTGTTGGTATGACTGGTGATGGTGTAAATGATGCTCCAGCCTTGAAGATTGCTGACGTAGGTTTTTCTATGGGAAGTGGTACTGAGATAGCAAAAGAGAGTAGTGATATTGTTATAATGGATAATAATTTAATTTCTATTGCTAATGCAGTACTTTATGGTAGAACGATTTTTAAAAGTATTAGAAAATTTATTATATATCAATTAACTGTTAATTGTTGTGCGTTAGTACTTAGTTTTGTTGGTCCATTTATTAGTATACCTACACCAATTACTGTTATTCAAATGTTATGGATTAATATGATAATGGATACTTTAGCGGGGTTGGCGTTTAGTTACGAAGCACCTTTAAAGGAATATTTGAAAGAACAACCTAAGAAACGTAATCAAAGTATTATAAATAAGTTTATGTATACTGAAATATTAATTACTGGTGTTTATTCATCGTTTGTTTCTATATTTTATTTATGTAGTCCTTATCTTAAATCTTTGTTTAGAGTTGATAGAGATAATATATATTTTATGACTGGTTTCTTTGCTTTATTTATATTTATGGGGATATTTAATGCGTTTAATGCTAGAACAACTAGAATTAATTTGTTAAGTGATATTAGTAAAAATAAAGTATTTATTATATTATTTATGTGTATAAGTATTGTTCAAATGTATTTAATTTATTTTGGTGGGAGTTTATTTAGAACATATGGACTATCTTTTAAGGAATTGATGGTTGTGTTAGTAATGGCATTTACTGTTATACCTGTAGATATATTTAGAAAATTGTTATTTAAGCGACGTGGTGTAATTGATTATATATAAAAAAGTGAATTAATTTGTTTTAATTCACTTTTTTGTTTACTTATTAGATTTTGTTTCTGTACGAATTTTTTAATTATTTTTCTAGTTTTTTCATTATTTCTTTTTGATTTTTTAATATTATATCCATTTTATCATGTAATTCTTCTAATATTAATTCACTTTTTAAATCTATTCTATAATCATTTTGATTTCTAATACTATCTTTTTTTGCTTGTCTATTTTGACTCATCATAATAATTGGAGCTTGAATAGCAGCAATACATGAAAGTACTAAATTAAGTAATATAAATGGATATGGATCTATTTCTTTACCGCTTGTTAAAATCATTGTATTTATTACAATCCAAATAAGTAAAAATAATATAAACATTATGATAAAGAACCAACTACCTGCTATTTCTGAAACTTTATCTGCAACTCTATCACCAAAAGTCATTGTACTATCTTCTAATTTATCAACATCAATACTAATGGGTTGATCTACTAATAAATCTAAAAGTTCTTGTTCATCTTGAACATTTAATTCTTTGTTTTTTAATAGCATTTTAACTATATCTTTTTTTGTTAATATTGTTTCTTTTGTATCTTTTTTCTTCATTATTACCACCATATTGATTATATCATATTATTTAATTACATATAACCATTTATTATAGTTTTTGTTTCTTTTATAGTTATGAATGCTTCATTATCTAATTTTTTTAGTAATGTAGTTAATTCATCTAATCTTTTTTTGCTAGTTTCTATTAATAATATAGTTTTATTTTTATCTTTGTTTAATATTGATACTCCGAAGTTTTTATCTTTTATTTTTTTTGTATTTTTTATTTTTGTTGATATTACTATAAGTTCCATGTTTGTTTTAACAAATTTATTAATAAATGTAGTACCTAGTATTGTACCCATAGTATATCCGCCTGAATAACTTATTACTATCCATAAATTTAATTCAACGTTAATTGCTGTTCTTGCAACTAATAACCATATAGTTATTTCTATGAATGCTATTAATGCTACTATAAATGTTTTTCCCTTTATAACAAAAGTAGTACGTATAGTATTTAAAGATACATCTAAAATACGAGCAAAAAATATTTTAATACAAGTTAATAATAGAGACATAGTACCACCTATTTTATAGTATGAAATAATTAAGTATAGTTATACTATTAATGGTGATATTATGTATTTTTATATTAATATATTTTTATTTTATAGTATATTTGGTAATATGTTTGAAAGATTTATAACTAGTATAAGACATATAAGTTATACTAGTGGATTTATGGGTACTATATTTACACCTGTATATGGTGTTGCAATGCTTGTTATAATTTATATACATAATAAAATTAGAATAAATAATAAGTTTTTTAAAATATTATTAGAAATTATTATATATGGTGTTGTTTTAAGTTTATTAGAACTTGTTGGTGGAATAATGATAGAGAATACTTTTAATAAAGTATTTTGGAATTATGAAAGATTCAAATTTAATATTGGGAAATATATAAGTTTAGAAACTGCAGGATTATGGGGTGTTATGAGTGTTGTTATATTATATTTAATACATCCTTTATTTAAAAAAATAGAAAAACACATTCCTAGATTTTTAACTTTATTATTAAGTATATTTTTTGTAATTAATTTAATTTATGTGTTTATAGTTAAATTAACCTAGTATATTTTTTATAAATAACATAGTATAAGTTGGAGGTTATGTTATGTTATTTGAACTAGATAGTGAGAATAGTGATATTCTTAATAATTTAGATTATTTTAATTTAAATAAGAATGAAATAGAAAAAAATTATAAGTATATTAATAAGAAATATGATAATGATAAATATGATTATAAGAAATATGATAACGATAAATTTGATTTTAAAAAATATGATTTTAATTATAATAATTATGATGTAGATTTTAATAATTATGTTTATGATAAGAATAAGAGAATTGTTAATGTAGATTTAGAGAAAGGATTTTATTTAGGTAATATATTTATTGATAGCTACGATGGGTATAAGAATTATAAAGCTAAGAAAATAAATGCTTATAGTGAACAACAAAAAATGCTTCTTAGAATATATGAATTAGATTTTATATTAAATGATTTAAATTTATATTTGGATATTAATCCTAATGATAAAAGATTATTTGAAATGTTTAAAAAATGTGCTATGGAGTTAGATGTTTTAAAGAAAAAATATTATGAAAAGTATCAAGTATTAGAATTATGTAAAGATACCAAAGATAAATATACTTGGATAAGTAATCCATGGCCATGGGATGGAGGTTATTATGTTTAAGTATGATAAAAAACTTCCTTATCCTGTAGATATTAAGAAGAAAGATTTAAAAATGGCTAAGTATATTTTGACACAATTTGGCGGCTCTAATGGCGAACTTGCAGCGGCATTAAGATATTTTAGTCAAAAATTTAGTATGCCAACTGAAGAAGGTAAAGCACTTTTAAATGATATTGCTACTGAAGAAATGGGACATAATGAAATGATTTGTACTATGGTAAATCAATTAATGAGTGGTGCAAATATAAAAGAGTTAGAAGATGCTGGGTTAGGTAGTACGTATACTGAGCATGGATATGGAATTTATCCTAGTGATTCAAATGGAGTTCCTTTTACTGCTAGCTATATAGCAAGTGTTGGAGACCCTATTGCTAACTTAGTGGAAGATATGGCTGCTGAACAAAAAGCAAGAGTGACGTATGAACATTTAATTGACTTAGCAAGTGATGAAGATGTTATACAACCATTATTATTTTTAAGACAAAGAGAAGTAGTTCACTTTAATAGATTTAAGGAATTATATGAAAAATATTTAAATCAAGGTTTTAAATAAATCTTGATTTTTTTTTGACATAAACAAATATTTTATGCTACAATATGAAGCATTAAATGGAGAAATTTATATGAAAAAAATAAATTTTTATTATAATATTAAAAAACTAAAAGAATATACCAATTATAAAAAAAATATTAGTAGATATATTTTGAGTAAGTTAGGAATTAGTTTATTTACTTTAGCAGTTATTGTAGTATGTTGTTTATTATTTTTTTCTAACAGTATTTTAGTTACGTTATCAGTATTTTGTGGTTTTGCAGTTATAGAAATGCCCTTTCAAATTAAAATGTTGAATGATTTTAAAAGAGATTGTTCTTCTAATAAAATTTCTGCAGAACATTTATTAGAAGACTTGGAATTTGATGTTTTAAAGAATAAAGGTTTATCGAAGAAAGATTTGAAAAATTCTTATGATTGTGTAAGGAGTACTAGCAAAAAAAAAGAAATATTAAAAGGTGTGAATAAAGTTAAAACTAGAAAAAAAGTTATAGATTATTGTATGCTATCAAAAAAAGAAAAAATTGTAATTTTAAGACAAATTATAGAGCAAGTAAAATATGATGATTTCAAGTATACTCACTTAAATACTTATTTGTTAGATGAAGAAGATTTATATAAAGAACGTTTTGTTAATTATGCATGCCCTAAAACATATAGATTAAATAACAAAAATCCTATTGTAAAAAAATTAATTAAAAATAAAAAATAGTATTATTCGATTTTTTTGAATAATATTTTTTTGTGTAAATAATATGTTTTTTGTAATTATGTTAATTTACTTATAAAATGTGGTGTGTTAAAATATAATTAGTGAAAGGGACTTATATATGAAGAAAGAAAGAGTAGTACCTAAAAAGAATTATTTTTATTTATTATTAATGATTATTGGTGTAGTTGCTATAACGTTTATTATATTTGGTATAAATGATAAATATCAAAATAAAAAATTGGAAAGTAGTTATTTAAGTGGGTATGTAAATCAAATTAGAGTTGAAGAAATTGACAATATATTAATTGAGCCTAATAGTGATATGTTTGTTTTAATAACTAAAACTGGTGATGATAATGTATATAATTTTGAAAATGCTTTAAAGAAAATAATTAAGAAAAAAGATTTAAGAGATAATTTTATATTTATTGATTATAGTGATAATGATAATTATGATGTAATTAATAAAAAATTTAAAAGTAATATTAATAGTGTACCAGCAATTATATATATAAAAAATGGAGAATTTGTTAATAATATTGATAGTAGTGAGCATATGTTAAATGTTGGAGATTTTGAAAAATTATTGGATGAATATGAGGTAAAATAATGATAAATGTAGTTTTATTTGAACCTGAAATACCTGGTAATACAGGTAATATTATGAGAACTTGTGTTGCTACTAATACTAAGTTGCATTTGATAAAACCGCTTGGATTTAGTTTAGATGAAAAATATATTAAAAGAAGTGGTGTTAATTATATTGGTAATTGCGATTATACTGTTTATGAAAATATAGAAAAATTTTTTGAAAAGAATAAAGGGACATATTATTTTTTGACTAGATATGGAAAGAAACCACATACTAGTTTTGATTATAGTAATAAAGATGAAAATATATATTTTATTTTTGGTAAGGAATCAACTGGCATTCCACCAAAAATATTAAAACCTTATTTGGATAAATGTATGAGAATGCCAATGACTGATAAAGTTAGAGCTCTTAATTTATCTAATACTGTTGCTATTATGGTGTATGAAGCTTTAAGACAACAAAATTATAGAGATTTATTGTTTACTGAACCTCATAAAAGTGAAGATTTTATAATAGAAAATGGATAATTTATTTTATCTTTTTTTTGAAAGTGGTGAATTATGGAAAATATTGTTATGCCTAAACATGTTGGTATTATAATGGATGGCAATGGCAGATGGGCTAAAATGAAAGAAAAGAAACGTAGTTTTGGTCATTTAGAGGGAAGTAAAACATTAGAAAATATAGCTCTTTATGCGATAGAGTGTGGAATTCAAGTATTAAGTGTTTATGCTTTTTCTACAGATAATTTTAAGCGTAGTAAAGAAGAAGTTGATTATTTAATGAATTTGTTTATAACTATGTTTAATAAAAAAATGAAAAAAATAAAAGATAATGATATAAAAGTTATATTTTCTGGTAGAAGAGAACCTTTAAGAGAAGATGTACTTGCTTCCATGGATAAAATAGTTGAGGAAACAAAAAATAATAAAAGGGGTATACTTAATATTTGTTTAAATTATGGTGGACAAGAAGAAATTGTTGATGCTACTAAAAAAATAGTTGAATTAGTTAATAATGGTGAATTAAATATAAATGATATTGATAAAAATAGTTTTTATAAATATTTATATAATGATTTACCACCATTAGATTTATTAATTAGGACTAGTGGAGAATATAGATTGAGTAATTTTATGCCTTATCAAAGTACTTATTCTGAATTTTATTTTACTAATACTTTATTTCCTGATTTTAATAATCAAGAATTTGATAAAGCTATAGAAAGTTACAGTAATAGAGACAGAAGATTTGGTAATACAAAATAAAAAATCCTGTTTGGATTTTTTCAGACTGTTGACAAATAAAATTTGTTAATAGCCTTTTTATTTTATAAAAAATG
>URLV01000020.1 GCA_900548725.1 uncultured Mycoplasmatota bacterium | reverse complement strand
CGTACAGAGCATATGTTCTTTGAAGCAGATAGAATTGCTGCATTTAGAGAAATGATTTGTGCAGATACTGTTGAAGAAAGGGAAAAAGCATTAGATAAAATATTACCTTATCAACAAGGTGACTTTGAAGCTTTATATGAAGCATTAGAAGGTGATTCAGTTGTAATTAGATATTTAGATCCACCTCTACATGAATTTGTTCCAACAGAAGAAGCAGATATTGAAAAATTAGCAAAAGCTCAAGGTAAGAGTGTTGAAAGAATTAAAGAAATAATTGCTTCACTTCATGAATTTAACCCTATGATGGGACATCGTGGATGTAGACTTGCAGTAACTTATCCAGAAATTGCAAAAATGCAAACTAAGGCTGTTATTCGTGCTGCGATAAATACTAAGAAAAAACATAGTGATTGGAATGTTGTTCCTGAAATAATGATTCCATTAGTTGGAGAAGTTAAGGAACTTAAATATGTTAAAGACCTAGTTGTTAAAACTGCAGATGAAGAAATTAAGAATGCTAATATTGAACTAGAATATAAAGTTGGTACTATGATTGAAATACCAAGAGCTGCTTTAACTGCAGACGAAATTGCTAAAGAAGCTGAATTCTTCTCATTTGGTACTAATGACTTAACTCAAATGACATTTGGTTTTTCAAGAGATGATGCAGGAAAATTCTTACCTTCATACTATGAAAATAAGATTTATGAAGAAGATCCATTTAAAACACTTGATCAAAAAGGTGTTGGAAAATTAATTGAAACAGCTGTTAAATTAGGAAAATCAACTAGAAAAGATATACATTTAGGTGTATGTGGTGAAACTGGTGGAGATCCTAAATCTATCGAATTCTATCATAATGTTGGACTTGATTATGTATCTTGTTCACCATTTAGAGTTCCAGTAGCAAGACTTGCTGCTGCACAAGCCGCTATCAAGTCAGGAACGCAAAAGTAGATAAAAGAACAAAAGTGTTTTTAAGTCGTATAATCATTACGAATGACGATATTATAAGGTATAGAAACGATATACCTGAATGTAAAAATATAGTCATTAAAAAACCAATTATTCTTGATGTTTATATATAATTTTAAGACTGAGATGACTTTTATGTCGCAAATCTCAGTCTTTTTATGTGAAAAAATATATATGTGCGATAAGTAGTTGGAGGTGTAAAAAATGCGATTAATATATACAAAACCTAAATTAAAAGATTTATCACAGGGATCAAGAATTGCATTTGTAAGACAGTTTAGATTTTTACACAGGATGATGTATCAGATAAACTTGGTTTGACTGGTGATTGTAAAAGAAGAACTATGACAAGATATGAAAAAGGAGATAGAAATCCAAAAGATGAAAGATTAACAGAAATAGCAAATATTTTAAATGTAAGTTTTAATTCAATTAAAAAATATGATTACAACAACCCAATAGATTTAATTTATACTTTAATGTGGTTAGAAGAATTAATTCCCAATTATTATATTAATTTTTCAGATGTTCCAAACATTAATGAAATGTACATTGTAACAATCAAAAAATTCTATGATGAGTGGAACATTATAAAAAACAAACGAATTAAAAGAGAAATATCTTATAAAGAATATATAGAATGGAAGTTAAATTATGATTTAAAGGAAGTTGGTGGTTTGTATGGAAAAAATATGTAGAATTAAACTCAAAGATATTGTTGATTTTAAAAAACACCCATTTTTAGTTAATAATGATGAATCTTTAGAACAACTTGCTGTAAGCATAAAAGAAAATGGACTATTGAATCCATTAATTGTTAGAAAAAAATCAAATAGAAAATATGAAATGATTTCAGGACATAGAAGAAAAAGAGCATTAGAATTAATAGGTGAGACAGAGGCTGATGCTTATATTAAAGATTTTAATGATGATGAAGCAGTTATATGTATGATAGATTCAAATATTTATAGAGAAAAGATACTTCCGTCAGAAAAAGCATTTGCTTATAAATTGTATTAAATAATTCTTAATCTTTTTGACAGTATTAAAAAAGTTCATACTTGTGTTATAATATAATTAATCGGAGGTGCTCTATGTATTTGTTAGAAGAAATTAAGAAAATAATAGAAGATAATTCTAAGAAAATTGCTATTTTTGTAGACATGGATGGAGTTGTAGCAGACTATAGATTTGGAGAAGGGGAAAATATAAAAAGTAATAAACCGGGTTTATATTTAAATAAAAGGCCTATATATACTACAATAAATAATTTACAAAAGATTAATGAGAAAATAGATTGTGAAATGTTTATATTAAGTTCATGCTTATATAAAGAACAATCAGAAGAAAAAAGTTTGTGGCTTGATAAATATATGCCATTTATTAAACAAAAAAATAGAATTTTTGTTCTATCACAAAACTTTGAATCTAGAAAGAAAGTAAAAATAGATAAAATAAGAGAAAAATTGAATTCAAACGAATGTGAATTAGCTATTCTAATTGATGATACACATGACATATTATTTTTAGCACTATCAGAACTAAAAGAAAAGGTAATTCCATTTCATGTTATAACTTTAATTGATTAAGGAGGAATTTAAGATGAAATATGATGTAATAATAGATTGTTATACAGATGAACCATCGGGATTAGGCGTACCACCGTATTTAAGTGTACATTCTAGATATATAGCAGGTGCTTTAAAAAATAAAAATGCTAATTATTATTATTTAAATATTGATGATTTACGTTTTGCAAATGGAGAAAAACATTTTAATAATTCATATAATAAAAGAATAATAAACAAAACAAGAAATGCTAATAACGTTTTAGAAATATTAAAAAATGCAACAAACATTTATGTTGTAATGGGATGCTTTGTTAAATATGAGTATGTATCTGCAGAACCTCCTACTTTTTTAGAGGTAGAAAAATTATTAAATCTTTTCTGTAAAAAAGAAACTAATAAATTATTATTTTATTCTCTAGGCGGAAGTGAATTAACAAGAGAAAATATTAGAAAAACAGTACCTAACAATTTATTTAATGATATTATTTTTGGTAATACTTATAATTATTTTATTGGAGAAAGTGGTAATAAGTTTAAACCAAATTATGATAAATTAAGACAAATTGCAATTGATTCATCAAGTATATTAGAACAACTAGATAGACCAATTGTAATTGAAATCGAAACCGCCACAGGATGTAATAGAAATCCTGGTTGTACATTTTGTATAGAAGGTATGAGAGGTTTACCGCTACAGTTTAGGGAAAAAGAAGATATTATAGACGAAATTAAAAGTTTGTATGATAATGGAGCCTTATATTTTAGATTGGGAAGGCAGCCAAATTTTTATGCTTATAAGAATTGTAATGTAGAAGAAATCGAAAACTTGTTTAAAGGAATTTGGAATGCTTGTCCAAATATTAAAACATTACATATAGATAATGTAAGCCCTCATAACGTAAATACTGAAGAAGGAAAAAAAATAACTGAAATAGTAGTTAAATATACTACAGCAGGAAATATTACACCGTTTGGAATTGAATCATTCGATCCAATAATAAGAGAAAAATGTAATTTAAATGGTTCTTTAGATGATATTCATAAATCAATATCTATAATTAATAAATATGGGAAAGACAGAGGAAAAAACGGATTGCCTAAATTACTTCCAGGTATTAATATAATTTACGGATTAGACGGTCAAAATGAAAACACCTTAAGACATAATTTAGATAATTTTAATAAAATATTAAATTCTGGAAATTGGGTAAGAAGAGTTTTTGTTAGAAAATTAACTTTTCCTTATGGTGAACAATTTGATAAATATAGTGAAGAAGATTTAAAAGAATTTAATCTTTGGAGTAAAACAATAGAAAATGAATTCATCATTCCGATGTTAAAAGAAGTTTTTCCAATCAGCTTAGAAATTAGTGAATTAAGAATGGAAATGTATAAAGATGGTAATTCAATTCTAAGACAAATGGGTACATGTCCAGTAAGAGTTGTAATTTTAAACAAGAAACTAAAATTAGATGAATTTTATAAAGTTAAAGTAGTTGGATACATTGGTAATAGAACAATTATTGGAGAAATAATATGAAAAAAATAGGGTTATTAATTCCTAAAACTAATTTAACTGTTGAATATGAATTGCAAATGCTTTTTAGTAAAGGATATTTTGATATAGAAAAAAGTGTATTTTATATATCTAAACTGGATTATAAAACAAATTATGAGGAAGATAAATCAAAATTTCTAGAAGATCTTGCTACAGATATAAATAATAAGAAAAAAGATTTAAAATATTTAGATGTTGATTATAATGCATTCTTTTGTACTACTTCAGCATTAGAAAATGGAGTAGAAGAAATAAATCCGGCTATTTCATTAATTGAGGAATCAAAATTAAGAAATGTAAAAAAATGTTTATTAATAACTCCATACAATGATAAGTTAGGAAAAGAAATAATGAAAATGTTAGAAGATAACGAAATAGAAGTTATTAAAAATATAAATTTAGATTTATTACATACAGCAGACTATTTTAATTATGGAATAAATAAATTAGAAAAATTAATAAAAGAAAATTACTTAAACGAATATGAAAATATTATTATATCCTGTACAAATTTACCAACAATTAGTGTAATAGAGAGCTTAGAAGATAGGTTGAATACACAAATTATTTCAAGCAATTCAAGCTTATTTTCAAAAATTAAAAGAGACAATAATATTTAAAGGAGGTAAGTATGACGAGAGAAGAATTTAAAAAGATTATTGATATATGTAGTAATCAGGAAGAAGTAAGAAATGCAGTAAAAAAGAATCACAATAATAACTTATGGTGGCCTCTAGAAGTAGAGGACTATAGAAAAAGATTATTGATTGCGGGTCTTTCTACTAGAATTTCTTATAATATGATAGATAGTTATAGAAAAGTAATAAATGATTTAAATGGTTACACTTATGATGAAATCAAAAATATGACGGAAGATGAAATAATTAATATAATCAAAGGATTAGGGTTATCAAATACAAGATATAAATATTTGTCATCAATGATTGATTTTATAGAAAAATATGATAATGAAATAAAAACATTATCTAATGATGAATTGATTAAACTAATTGCTGATAATGTTAGTGGTGCATCTTACAAAGTAGCACAATGTTGTGTTTTATACATAAGAGGATATTATTCAGGTATAATGCCAGTTGATAGTGGCATGAAGGATGTAGAATTGCCTTGTTTAGGATTTGAACAATATAAAAATGCATTAGGGCACGATATTTTAAGGAAAGAATTAGAAACAATAGTAAAAGATAATAATATGGAAGAAATAATAAAACAAAATGGATATGAAGAACTTAAAGTAGAAAATTATGATAATGCTACATGGTTTTGTCATTTAGTTCTTATTTATTATAAACGTTATTTTTGCAATAAACATAATCCTGAAAATTGTCCATTAAGAGATCACGTTGAAGTAAAATGTAAATGTAGGAAATAATAGTTAAGGGGGAATTCTAATGTTAATAATAGAAGGTATAGATGGTGTAGGTAAAACAACTTTAGTTGAATATTTACAAAGTTATGGAATGAAAAAATATCATTTTGATTATGATTCAAAAAACATGGACTTATTATCAAAATATATGAAAGTTTTATCATCAGATGATACTGGATTAGTACTTGACAGATCGTTTATTAGTGAAATGGTTTATGGACCGATTATAAGAAATAAATGTAAATTGAGTATTGAAGATTATACAAAACTATTAATTGCATATAAAAATACCGGAGCTAAAATTATTTATTTAACAGCTCCTAAAGAAGTTTTGTTAAAAAGAAGAAATGATGAACAAAGTGATTATGAAGTTATCACAAATTATTATGAAGAATTAAATAAAAAATATGATGAGATTATGAAATATTCTTCTAAATTTATAGATGTAATTACTATAAATACCCATGAAACAAATATTGAACAAGTTAGAAGTCAAGTAAAGAAATTGGTGAGGAAATGATTGATTTATGTTATGTAGGTAATTCTTCCAATGATAAAATCGTTGTAAACAATGGGATTTACAATACATTAGGAGGAAGCTGTATATATTCAAGTTTTTCTTCAAATACTTCTTTTGATGGTAAAATTGCAATAATAAGTAAAGTAGATAGTGATACAAATTTACTATTAAAAGAAAAACAAATAGAGTTTTATGGAACTATCGTTGATAGAATGACAGAGTTTATAATTGATGAATCAAAATCTACCTGTGAATCACAATTTTATAATACAGATGTAATTAAATTAGAAACAAAAATAGATATCAACTATTTACATATATCATTAAGAAAAGGCGTAGATGTCCAAAACATTTTGGAGAATGAATTATTAAATTATAATCATCTTTCGGTAGATGTGATGATACATAGTATTGTAGATTTTATACCTATAATAGAAAAGTATGCTTCAAAAATAGAAATCTTATTCTGTAATATTAATGAGTACAATATAATAAAAAAATATGTAAAGGATATACCATTGGTAATAGTAACAAATGAAAATAAACCTGTTTTTGCAATAACACCAACGAATACAATTAGTTATAATGTAATTAACAACTATAATATTAAATCTACTACTGGTGCTGGAGATTCATTTATTGGTGGTTTCTTGTCAAAATATATAATTAATCAAGATATAAATGAATCTATTTCACAAGGGATTTATAATGCTAGCAAATCCATAGAAAATATAGGACCTCTATTTTCTATAGAGCCATGTATAGATAAAACTACCAAACCAACATTACTTCCTAATAATATTATTGTTATAGGTAATTCGTGTGCTGGAAAAACAACTTTTATTGATTATTTTAAAAAGTATTATAATATATATTCAGATATAGATGATTTAGAGCCACTATTAGAAGCGTTTATGTTAGATGATTTGCTGTATCAAAATAAAATAGAAGAATTTAAAAAAATTAAAAATGAACTTAAATATGTTAATAAAATATGGGAAGAGTATAATGATAATATAAATTCAATAAATCACTATACTAAACCTGCAAATTTGGGAGAAGGACACGATATAATAAGACCTATTCTATGGGATTATATAATTCAAATGGCGGTTGTAAATTCAGAAACACACAATATAATTCAGTTTTCAAGAGGTAGGGATGAACTATATGAATCACAATTTTCTCAAAATGCATATTTTCGTAGTATAAAAAATTTTATTGATAATTCAGAAAACAATAGCAACTCTATTATTGTCAATTTAGTTTCTAGTTTAAAAATAAGAAAAAATAGAAACAGAATAAGATATGAAAATGGTGGACATTATGTTTCTGATGATACCATGGACAATGTATATTCAAAAGATATATTTGAATATACAAAAACAGGTAAAAATTTTGGATATTTATTAGTTGATGGACGAACTATTCCAGTATATACTATTGTTAACAATAAAACACTTAGTGAGATTGAATTAAATAAATTTTTAGGGTATAATGTTAATAGGGTAATAGAATATTACAATGATTTTAAGGAGGAAAAACATGGAATTAAAAAAGATTCAAAAAGATATTTGGCAAAATAAATTAAACAAAGGATTTAATACAACAGATGTGAATAAAGAATTTTGTTTACTATATGGAGAAGTGGCTGAAGCATACGATGCTTGGAAGAAGAAAAAAGATGATTTGAATGAAGAATTAGCAGATATTGCTATTTACTTAATGGGTTTATCTGAAATGTTGGGTTTTGACTTGGCAGATGAAATAGAGAAGAAAGTTTCTAAAAATGAAAAACGAGTATATAAAAATATAGATGGGGTTAATGTAAGAATAAGTGATTAATATTTAAATGTTAAAGAAGTCATCTAACAAAAATTTATATTAAGGTGTCCCGAACTAAACTGTGGTACAAGCTGCAATTAATGAAAGAAATAACAAATAATAGAATTTATATTAAACTCTGTCAATTATGATGGGGTTTTTATAATGCTTGATTTCTATTGTATGATAATTTTTTTTATATTATGGTGAATAAAAAGTACTTTTTTAATATTTTTAATCTAATTCTATTTATGCTTGCAAAATATATAAAAAAATGTTATTCTATTACTTGAAATTTGGGGGATTTTTGTGAATATTTATTTAAAAAAAGAATTAACTATAAATGATTTGCCTAGTTATTATATTGTATATGAATTTAATAATAAAACACTTGTGTATGAAGTGACTTTTGATTACATAGAACTTAGAAAAGATATAAATCTTAAGAACTTAAAAGAGGATTATATTTTATTAGAAGACTTTTTAAAACATTCACTATATGTTGAAAAGAAAGATACTAATAGTAATTCTAGTGTTTTGTGTTGTTATGATAACTCAATATCATTAATTGAAGATGATGGAGTATTATATTTTGAATATGATGAAGCTTATCAACTTGGAGAAAATATTAATACTAAGTATACTATTGAAGAAATTAAAGATAAATTAATATATAGAGCAAATGAGTTGTTTAATGGATCTACATTAGAAACTATAAATGAAATTTTTGAAAATTTTGTCAGTAAAGAAAATGTTAAATTTATTAATGATGTTACAAACATTGTTAATAAAGAAATGAGTAAAGAAGATATTTCTAGGTACTTGCTTAATTTAAATGAATCATATACTAGGGAAGATTTACGAAAAAATATGTATAAAGAATTGAAAAGATTAAGGAAAACTATTAATAATAAAAAAATGCTAGAAAAGGCAAATGATGAAGTGTTGGATGCTTATAATTATTTAATTAAAAAACTGAGTAAAAAATAAATACTCAGTTTTAAATTACAAATTTTCCGTTTTCCATTATTTTTATTTTACCTTGTTCAGTTTCTGCGATAATATCTAAATCTTCAGTACCTATCATAAAATCTACATGAGTTAATGAATCATTAAAACCAATATCTTTTAGATCTTTTTCAGTTTTTATACATTCTGTAAACCCTTGACCTAATGCTAAATGACAACTTGCGTTTTCGTCATATAATGTTTCATAAAATATTGTGTTTGATTCAAATATAGGGCTTGTTTTATCTACTAATGCTACTTCTCCTAAATAATCTCCATTTTCTATATTAATTATACTTTTTAATATTTCTTTACCTATTTCTGCATCATAATTAATAACTTTACCATCTTTAAATTCAATCCAAAAATTATTAATTAGTGATCCATTATAGACTAGGGGACGAGATGCATAAACAATACCATTTGCTGTATATTTATTTGGTGTTGTAAATATTTCTTCTGTTGGCATGTTAACTATTAAATTACGGCCATCTTTACTAATCGTATCAGATCCACACCATATATTATCAGAAAAACCTATAGTAAATTTAGTACCTAATTTATTAGAATAGGTTAATGATTTTATTTTTAAATTATTTAAAGTTTCAACTCTTTTTTTATTTAATTCTATTTTCTTATTCCATTCTTCTATGGGATTATCTTTATCACATAATGTTATTTTTAAAATTAAATCCCATAATTTATTATAAGCATTTATATCATTCGGAAATATTTTTTTAGCATAACTATGAGTTGGAATTAATGCAATACACCATGGTATTTCATAAGTTATTTCTTTTTCTTTAAATATTGGTTTACTTTCTCTTAATAATTTTCCAGTAAAATTTATTTTATCTTTGTCTATATCACTCATAGTATCTGGATTTTCGCCACATAACATTAAAAATGCTGCATTACGTTTTGCATATATATCAAATATTTTTTTATTAAAATTTTTACTATTCTTTAATTCATCATTAGATAAGTATTTTAATTCGTTATGTTTTAATTCTTCATCTTCTAAGTCTAAATATATGTCTTTAATACCAATCTCGTAAGCTTTTTTAGTTAGAATTCTAATAAAGTCTATAGAATCTATTGGTGCATTTATTAATAAACTATCAGTATTCTTTAAACTTAGACATCTTTTTAATAATAAGTCTGCATATTTTTCTTTCATATTTTCATCTCCATTATAATTTTATCATATAAATTGTTCTTCATAAAAGTTTAATATAATTTTTTTGTTTGTAATAGTTATAAGACCTTCTTCTTTTAAATTTTTAAGTTCTCTATACATTGCACTTCTGTCAACTCCTAAATAATCTGCTAAATCTATAAAAGTGTAGGGTAAATATATTATTCTAGAGTTGTTTTTTTTAGACATTAATTTAAAGTATGCTAATAGTTTATTTCTAATAGTTTTATTAGATAATATTTCTATTCTATTATTTATATTAGTCATTTTGTCTGACATAATATAAAGTAGGTTTTTTAAAAATTGATTATAGTATGATGTATTTAGATCATTATTTAATATCTCGTTAAAATATATAATTATTAGTTTTGTATCTTCTTTAGTTGTTACGCTATATTCACTATTGGATATGTTTGACATTTTGGAAGAAAATATATCATTGTCATATAAATCTTCTATTATAGTTCTATTACCATTATAATCTGTTTTAACTATTTGAATGTATCCTTCTAATATAATACCTATAATATTATCTTGTTTTATATTAGAAAGAATAGTATTATTTTTTTTAAAATGTAAAGTGTTTCCTTCTAACGATTTTAATATTTTCTCTTTGTTTACGTTAGTTATATTATTAAATAAATTATTCAATTTACATCACCTAGTTAAATAATAACATTTTTTTATATTTGTTGCAATTGCAACAATAATATTTTTTAAAAGTATTGTATTATTTTGTCATGAAGATAGGAGAGGTAAAAAATGAAAGTCATTAAAAGAGATGGACATATGGTTGATTGGTGTCCAGAAAAGATTGAAATTGCTGTTAATAAAGCAAATGTTGAAGTAGAAGAAGAAGATCAAGCTTCTAGTACTCAAATTAAGAATATTATTAAGTATATAGAGAGATTAAATAAAAAGAGAATATTAGTTGAAGATATACAGGATATAATTGAAATGAAATTAATGTCTATTGGTAAATATGAACTTGCTAAGAAATATATTACTTATAGATATACAAGAGAATTAGTTAGACGTAGTAATACTACAGATTTAGCTATAAAAGAATTGATTGATGGGGAAAATGAATATTGGAATACTGAAAATTCTAATAAGAATGCTAAAGTAGTTACAACACAAAGAGATTATTTAGCTGGTATTACTTCTACTGATATTACAAGAAGATTTTTACTTCCTGAAGATATAGTTCAGGCTCATGATGATGGTGTTATTCATTTTCATGATGCAGATTATTTTGCTCAAAATGCGTTACATAATTGTGATTTAATTAATTTAGAGGATATGTTACAAAATGGTACTAATATTAATGGAGTAATGATAGAAAAGCCACATAGATTTTTAACAGCTATGACTATTGCTACTCAACTTATTACTGCGGTTTCTAGTAGCCAATATGGTGGTTGTACAATAACTTTAACACACTTAGCACCATTTGTAAGAGATAGTTATAATAAATATTTAGATAAATATAAAAAACGTAAATTTAGTAAAGCTGATTGTGAAAAATATGCTAAGGAAGATTTGAAAAAAGAAATTACTGATGGTGTACAAACATTCCAATATCAAATAAATTCAATGACTACAACTAACGGACAAGCACCATTTTTAAGTGTTTGTATGTATTTAGGGGAAACTGAAGAATATAAAGAAGAACTTGCTATGATAATAGAAGAGGTTTTAAATCAAAGAATATTAGGTATGAAAAATGAAAAAGGTGTGTACATTACACCAGCATTCCCTAAACTTTTATACGTACTTGAAGAAGATAACATTAAAGAAGGTTCAAAATATTATTATTTAACAGAACTTGCTTGTAAATGTACTGCTAAACGTATGGTACCTGATTATATTTCTGAAAAAGTTATGAAAGAAATGAAAATAGATAAAAATGGAAATGGAAATTGTTATCCATGTATGGGTTGTCGTTCATTCTTAACACCATATGTTGATAAAAATGGAAAACCAAAATATTATGGTAGATTTAATCAAGGTGTTGTTACAATCAACTTAGTAGATGTTGCTTTATCAAGTGATAAAAATATAGAAGATTTTTGGAATATATTTGAAGATAGACTTGAAATGTGTCATAGAGCTTTACAAATAAGACATAAAAGATTAAGTAAAGCAACTAGTGATGTTGCTCCAATACTTTGGCAACATGGAGCTTTAGCAAGGCTTAAAAAGGGAGAATCCATTCATGATTTATTACATGATGGTTATTCTACAATATCTTTAGGTTACGCTGGACTTTATGAATGTGTTAAGTATATGACAGGACATAGCCATACTGATGGTGGAAAAGGGCATGATTTTGCAATAGAAGTAATGAAAAAAATGAATGATAAATGTAACGAATGGAAAGAAGTAGAAAAAATTGACTATAGTGTTTATGGAACTCCTATTGAATCAACTACATATAAATTTGCAAAATGCTTAAAAGAACGTTTCGGAGTAATAAAAGGTATAACTGATAGAAATTATATTACTAATTCATATCATGTTCCTGTATTTGAAGAAATAGATGCATTTACTAAATTAAAATTAGAAAGTGAATTTCAAAAATTATCTCCAGGTGGTGCAATAAGTTATATAGAAACTCCTAATCTAACTAATAACTTAGATGCAGTCATGGAAGTAATTAAATTTATATATGATAATATTATGTATGCTGAATTAAATACTAAGAGTGATTATTGTCAAGAATGTGGATATGAAGGTGAAATACTTTTAGATGATAAATTAGAGTGGTATTGTCCTAATTGTGGTAATAGAGACCATGATAAATTAAATGTTGCGAGACGTACTTGTGGATATATTGGTACAAATTTCTGGAATAAAGGAAGAACTCAAGAAATAAAAGAAAGAGTAATTCATATAGATAATAAAGATTCTGAGGAATAGTTATGAGATATAATAAAATTAGAAAAATGGATATATCAAATGGACCTGGTATAAGAGTATCTATATTCATGCAAGGATGTACATTTAATTGTAAAAATTGTTTTAATAAAGAAACTCATGACTTTAATGGTGGTAAAGAGTTTACAGATGAAACAATAGATAGGGTAATAGAGTTAGCTAAACCAGACTATATTGTTGGATTATCAATATTAGGTGGAGAACCACTTCATCCCAAAAATATTGAAGGCACAACTAAACTTGCTAAAAAGTTTAAAAGTGTTTATCCAGATAAAAATATATGGGTTTGGTCAGGATTCTTATTTGATAAAAATATAATTAATTTTGAAATATTAAATTACATTGATGTACTTGTTGATGGTGTGTATAAAGATGAACTTCATGATTTTACTTTAAAATATAGAGGTTCATCTAACCAACGAGTAATAGATGTTAAAAAAAGTTTAAAAACAAATAATGTAGAATTGATAGAGGTGTAGAATGAGACAAAGAGGATTTGAGATAGCAAAGGGTTTTGAAGATAAAAATATTAGTTTACCAAAAAGAAGTACAGCACATAGTGCTGCATATGATATAGAAGCTGCAAGTGATATGGTATTACCATCATTTAAAATTGGTATGAAACCTTCACTTATTCCAACGGGTTTAAAAGCTTATATGTTAGATGATGAAGTATTAATGATCGTACCACGTTCAAGTGGGCCAAAAAAACAAGGAATAGTTTTTCCTCATAGTATGGGTGTTATTGATAGCGATTATTATGGAAATGTTGATAATGATGGTCATATATTTGTACAATGTATAAATATAAAAGACGGAGATGTTGAAATAAAAAAAGGTGATAAAATTGCACAAGCATATTTTCAAAAATTTCTAGTAATTGATAATGATGATGCTAGTGGTTTAAGAACAGGTGGATTTGGGTCTACAGATAAATAAAATAATTGTGCGAAAAAAGAATTAATCATGTTTGACTAATTCTTTTTTCTTTATATTTTCATTTTTGTTATTTTTTAATATTTTATTCATTTCTAAATATATTTCTTTTTGTCCTATATCTACTGATGATACCTTAAAACTTAATTTGGTGCCTAATTTTATTTTTTGTTTTGAGTATTTGCAAATTAGTTGTTTTTTTTGAATATCTACATCAAAATCTTCTAAGAACATTTTATCTAGTACAGCATCTATATGATTATCAAGTCTTACGTATACATTTGATTTATCTATATCTAAAATCATACCATTAAATGTTTCATCAATATGATTACTCATCCATTTTGCCATTTCTAGTTTTTCATAATCTCTTTCTGCGTCATTTGCTTGGCGTTCTTTAAAGTTTGAATGTAGACAAATTTCATCTAGTTCTTTTACAAAATCTTCTATGTATTTACCTTTTTGGTTACTGTTTTTTAGAAAAAAGTTTATTAATATGTGAACGGTCAAATCTGGAAATCTTCTTATTGGAGAAGTAAAATGACAATAGTTGCTTAAAGCTAAACCATAGTGACCACTATTTATAGTAGAATATTTTGCTTTTGTCATCGATCTTAATAATAAATTTGATATAACACTAAATTCTTTTGTATCTTTAAATTCTTCTAATATTTTTTGTACTGCTTTTTGTCCATAATTATTTTGTACATTAATTAATTTTAAATTTAAGTTTTCAATCAACTCAATTGTATTTTCTAATTTATCTTCATCTGGGTCTTCATGTATTCGGTAAACAAATGGGGTATTTTTCCAGAAAAAATGTGTTGCTATTGTTTCATTTGCAATAATCATAAAGTTTTCAATGATTTTTTCAGCTTCATCATTTTCTCTTTTAATAAATTCCGTTGCTATATTATTTTCATCTTTTTTAATTTTTAGATCAGTTGATTCAAAATCTAAATTACCTTTTTTATGTTGTTTATTAGTTAATATATTAGATAGTTCTCTCATTATTGATATATCTTTTATAAAAGGTAAATATGATTCATCAAATTCTTTACCTTTGAACATTTTATTTAAATCTTCATAAGACATTTTCTTTTTAGATCTAATTACTGTATTTTCTATTTTATGATGTATTACTTTTCCTTTGTGATCTATTTCCATGTATACTGTTTTGGCGAGTCTATCAACACCTTCGTTTAAAGAACAAATGCCGTTAGACAATATACTTGGTATCATAGGGATAACTACATTTCCTAGATATACACTTGTGCCTCTTTTTAAGGCATCTTTAAATAATTCTGAATTAGGTTTTACATAATATGAAACATCAGCTATATGAACTCCTAATAAATAATTTCCATTATATAATTTTTTTATTGATATAGCATCATCCATATCTTTAGTTGATATTGAATCGATTGTAAATATAGTTTCGTTAGTTAAATCTGTTCTATTTTTTTTATCATTTTCGCTTACTTTAGTTGGAATATTGTTTGTTTCTTCCATTGCTTTTTCACTAAAATCAATATCAAAATTTTTACTAATTGCAATTGCTATTTCATCATTCATAACATCATTAAAATGTCCAATATATGAAATATTATTTGCATAAAATTCATTATTCTTTTTTGCATAATCATCAATATCAATACAAACTCTATCTCCAACAATATAATCTTTTAAAATATTTTTATTTTCTTTCGGAATTAATATTTTAAATTCATTGTTACCATTAAATGGAAATAAATATAATTTATCGTCTTTTTCTTTTACTTCGCAAACAAATTTGCTATTGTTTCTATTTAATATTCCTAGAATATTTGCTTCTTTAGAATTAATTATTTCTGCTACAATTGTATCATATGGTAGAGCAGAATGTAGATTAGTATCATTTATTATTAGTTTATAGTTTTTATCTCTAATGAATTTTATACCTTTAGAATTAATTTCTACGTCAGCAATTATATATTCTTTTTTTACGGTTTCGTATCTTTCATCTATATTTCTAAATATTTTATGTTTTTTTGTTAAATTATTTAATGTTTTTAATAAATCATCTTTTGTTAGATTAATCTTTTTATTATTTAAATACTTTTGTAAATTTTCTAAACTTAATTTTTGTTTTTTTATAATGTTGTATATTGTTTCTTCCATTTTAAACCCATTTAAACCCTCTCTATTAAAAATATCACACATTTTTTATTATTTGTAAATATAAAATACACTTTTTTGTAAAATATTTTTAAATTTATATAAAATATCATCAAATATACAAAAATATGATATAATTTAATAGAAAAAGAGGTAATAATATGTTTGATTTAAAAAATTATAAAAATATTTATATGATTGGTATTGGTGGAATAAGTATGAGTGGAATTGCTCATATTCTTAAATCTTGGGATTTTTTAATTAGTGGAAGTAATAATGAAGAAAATAATATGACAGATGAATTAAGTAATGCTGGTATAAAAGTTTATATAGGTCATGATTATAATAACATTACTAATGATATAGATTTAGTTGTTTATACTGCTGCAATAAAAGATGATAATCCTGAACTCGTACATGCTAGAGAACTTAATATACCTGTTATGGAAAGAGGATTGTTTTTAGGTGAACTTACTAAATTATTTAAAGATACTATTGGAATAAGTGGAACTCATGGAAAAACAACTACAACTAGTATGGTAAGTTTATGTTTTTTGGAAGGCAATTTGGATCCTTCAATACAAGTTGGTTCAGTGTTAAATAGTATTAATGGAAATTATAGGGTAGGTAAGAGTGATTATTTTATAATAGAAGCATGTGAGTATTGTGATAGTTTTTTAAATTTTAAAGAAAGAAGTGCCATTGTTTTAAATATAGATAATGATCATTTAGATTATTTTAAAACTTTTGATAATATAAAAAAGTCATTTATTAAATATGTAAGTATGTTACCTAGTGATGGTGTATTAGTAATTAATGGCGATGATAAAAATTGTTTGGATTTAGCACTTCATACTAAAGCTAAAGTTATTACTTATGGTTTTAATGAAAATAATAATTACTATGCAAAGAATATAGAATTTAATGAAGATGGATATGCATCTTATGATTTATATAAAAAAGATAAATTTTTGTCTAGAATTAGTTTGTCAGTGCCTGGACGTCATAATATATTAAATTCTTTGGCTTGTGTTTCTCTATGTATGTTTTATAATATAGATATTGAAAGTATAAAGAAAGGTTTAAAGAGTTATACTGGGGCAGCACGTAGATTTGAATATAAAGGTACGTTTAATGGAGCTAAAGTTTATGATGATTATGGACATCATCCAACTGAAGTTAGTGCAGTAAGTGAAGCTGTGCATAATAAAAAATATAATAAATCATGGGTTATATTTGAACCACACACTTATTCTAGAGTTAAAGAACATTATAAAACTTTTGCTAAATCTTTAGTTAATTTTGATAATATTATAATAACTGATATTTATGCTGCTAGAGAAAAAAATGTAGATAATGTTAGTCCTGAGATGATAATTGATGAATTAAAAAAATTAGGAAAAGAAAGTATTCATATTAGTAGCTTTGATGATATATTAAATTATTTAAAAGATAGAGTAGAAGAAGATGATATTATTTTAACTTTAGGGGCTGGGTATGTTACTAAATTAAGTAATATGTTAACAAAAAAAGAATTCAATTAAGAACTCTTTTTTATTATCCAATTTTTTCCGTCTACAATTTTTGCAACTAACATGCTACTTGCTGAATCTCCTACAACATTTAATACTGTTGCTGGAGCATCAATTATAGTTGCTATAATAGTTAATATTGGTAATGATGCAATTGGGAATCCCATTAAACTAATTATTAACATTTCTGATATTGTTCCACCACCAATTGGAACTGCGGTAATAAGTATTGTTGCTAATAAGCTTACGCCTAATACTTTTATAATACTTACGTCCATTCCAAATAAGTAAACTAAGAACATTATTTTAAATACACTTCCTATAATAGAACCATCCTTGTGGAATGATGTACCTAATGGAATAGTTGTGTCTGCTATGTCTTCAGAAACTCCTATTTTTTTTGCACAAGCAGTATTTACAGGAATACATGCTGCTGAAGAACAAGTTGCTAATGATGTAACTGTTGGTGGAATAATATTTTTCCAATAAAGTGTAACACCTTTTTTTCCACCAGCTATATAGGCATATATAGAATAAACAATAAAATATACTACTAAACATGATATTGTATAAATTATAAATGTTTTTAAATATCCTATTGCAACACTAGAACCAAATTGTCCTATAAATGAAGCAAAATAACAACCTAAACCTACTGGTGCATAATACATTATAATTTGTATTATTTTTTGTAATATTTCATTAAAACTATCTAATACTTCTAATGCTTTTTTTCCTTTTTCTTTTGTTAAATTAATAGCAAGTCCAGTTATAACAGAAAATATTATAAGAGCAATGATATTATCTCTAGATATTATTTTTGCAAAGTCATCAGTGCTAATAGCATTAACAGTTCTTGATAAGATATTTAAATCTTCTTTTTCATCTTTAATACTAGTATCTAATACCTCTTTAATTTTTTCTGTATCACTTGGATTAACTAGACTATTTCTAGTGGCTCCTATACCAATAAATACACTTACTAAAGAAGTTATAATAAATACAAATATAATACTTCCTAATATTTTACCTAATCTTTTAGGTTGTTTCATTTTACCAATAGATGTAGTTATTGTTAAAAATATTAATGGTACTATAATAGTTAATAAAAGATTAATAAATAAATCACCAAACGGACTTAATACTTTTGTTTTTTCTCCAAATATTAAACCTATTATTGCACCAATAATGATAGATGCTAACAATATAATTGTAGACTTATAATTTTTAATAAATTTTTTCATATATTTCTTCCTTTCATTATTAATTATATAATTAATTGTCAAAAATAGTAATATATTGTAGTCCACACAAATCCACATATGCTATAATAAATGTAAGTTTGTGGTGATTATATGGAAAAAAAGTTTATTAAAATGAACAATAATAAAGATTATTTATCTTTAGGTAATTTAGTAAATATAATAAAAAGATATTCTAAAGTTAAAGAATCTAGTATACAACAAGAAGTATTTTGTTCTATATTTGATATTAATAATATAAATAATACTACGGTTAATAATTATTTAATAGGGTATAGAGCTATAGGATTAGAATATAAGAAAATATATATTGATTTAAAGAATAAATATAAAATAAATAAAGAAATATTTTTTAATATTTTTGCTAATATAATTACTATATTAGAAGAAAATATAGTTACTAGAGATAGTATTAGTTTAAGTATTATTAATAGTAATTTAAAATTAAAATATATATGTAGTGATTTAATACAGTTAAGTAAAGAAGATATAAATATTAATAAAATATTTATAGATAAAGTTATTAAATTATATGATGATAAAAATTTATATGAATGTTTTATAGAATTTTTATTTTATACAATATTAGATAATAAACAACCAATATTTGAAGAAAATATTAATATTGATTTGAATGATAAAGAATTAAAAGAATATTTGAAAATTAATTTATTTGAAGGAATTAGTTATATTAGTTCTTTAATGTATTTATCTAAAAAAGATAATATGTATGCTAATGCAGAGTTAGGTTCTTTAGAATATAGTGGTTTAATAAATGGTAGTGTGGATTATGAAAAGTGTTATAAATATTATTTGTATGCTGCTAAAAAAAATCATCCTAAAGCTTGTTGGATGGTAAGTCATTTAATATTAATGAATAGAGTTAAAGAAAAAGATATTAATGTTATGTGGTATTATTTGGAAAAAGCAAAAAAGTTAGGTAATATAGCGGCTCTTAATACTATGGGAAAATGTTATATGAATGGTTATACTATTAATGGTATTAAGGATATAGAAGAAGGATTAATGTATTTTAAAAAGGCTAGTGAATTAGGTTATAGTTATGCTTATAATAATTTAGGATTGTATTATGAAAGTATTAATGAAATTGATGAAGCTTTTAAATATTATAAATTGAGTGCTGATTTAGATAATAGTTGGGCTTTGAATAAAGTTGGAGAGATATTAAGATTGAAAGGTAATTTAAAAGATGCATATTTTTACTATATTAAGTCTATAGAATGTCCAATATCTGAAAGAAATTACTATGGATATTATAATTTAGCTAAATATTATTATTTAAATGGATTTAAAGAATTAGGTATTGATAGAGATATGAATAAGTATAATGAATATATTTCTATTTTTGAAAAAAACAATAAAAGTGAATAGGTTGATATTATTTGACAAAATATTTAGATGTTCTGGTGTAGTATATATAACCAGAACATTTATTGTTTATGTCCTGCCTTTTATATTTAAGTATGAAGGGAGTAATAATTATGAAGTTTTATTCATTTA
>URLV01000019.1 GCA_900548725.1 uncultured Mycoplasmatota bacterium | reverse complement strand
ATTATATCAAAAAGCCGCACCCTAGTGGTGCGGTTCAAATTTCAATTTAGGAAAACTAAGTAGAACAATTATACTTAGTTTTATTTATTTAAGAAATCTAAATCAAATACTTCATAATCTGAATCTGTTTTTTGTTGTAGTTTTTTATAATTATCATTATTTTTTAGTACATCTTTATTTTTTTCAGATATTTCAAGTGATTCTGATAAACCTTTAGTTGTTAAATCTGAATCATCTACGTCAATAGCTTTCATTAATTCTTCAAAAGTAGTGTCTCCATTTATGACTTTAGTTAAACCATCTTGAAGCATTGTTATAGTACCACTACCATATACTAAATCTCTTAAATCTTCTTTTTTCATATTATTTGTTATTGCATCTCTGATTTCTTGATTTAGTAATAATACTTCATGTATCGCCATACGACCTTTATATCCTTCATGACATTTGTCACAACCTTTTGCTTCATATATTTCATTAATATCTAAATTTAAACTATTTTTAAATACTTTCTTTTCATATGGTGTAGTAGGCCTAACACCTCTACAATACGGACATAATTTTTTTGTTAATTTTTGACTTATTATACCTGTTAATGCAGTACCCAATAAATATCTCTCAATGTTCATATCTGTTAATCTTTCAATAGTATTTAAGGCACTATTTGTATGGATTGTAGAAAGAACTAAGTGACCTGTAATAGAAGCACGTACAGCAATTCTAGCAGTTTCATCATCTCTTATTTCTCCGATCATTATAATATCGGGGTCTTGACGCAAGATACTACGTAAACTTGCTGCAAATGTTAAACCTATATCACTAATAACTTGTACTTGATTAACCCCAGGTATATTCATTTCTATTGGGTCTTCAACTGTAATTATATTTCTGTCTACAGTATTAAGTCTCTGTAGAATAGAGTATACAGTAGTTGATTTACCACTACCAGTAGCACCAGTTACTAATATAATACCATTTGGTTCATTTATCATTTTAATTAATTTTTTTAAATTAGTTTCATTAAAACCTAAAGTTTCAATACCTTGACTACTCATAGTATAATCTAAGATACGAATAACAATATTTTCACCCATATTAGTTGGAAGAGAAGATACACGCAAGTCAACGTCTTTATCTAATATTTTTTGTTTGATAGCACCATCTTGAGGAATTCTACTTTCAGTAATATTCATACCAGCTAGTATTTTTATACGAGTAATCATATTTTTCTTAACATAGCTAGGAACATTAGCATAATTTCTAAGTTCACCATCTATACGTATTCTAATAACAATACCATCTTCAGTAGGATTGAAATGAATATCACTTGCTTTATTATCTATAGAATCAACAATTATATTATTTACTATATCAGTAATAGCAACGTTTTCATAATCGTAAGTTTTCATAAAGTTAGTAGGATGAGTATTAGAATTATTATTTTGCATTATATCATTATATACATTTTCATCATTATTCATAACACCGCTCCTTATTCTATAATTAATTATAAAATATATTTTAATTAATATCAATAATTTTTCTTGAAAAAATAAAAAAAGTATTTTATAATATAGGAAATGTTATGAAGTTGAGGAGTACATTATATACTTTTTAAAGAGAGTTAGTGGTTGGTGTAAACTAATAAAAGTTGTAATAGAAGGTAGCAATGGAACAGAATATTTGAAATTAGTAGAATATTACGTTAACTGCGTTAAAGTTTTGAGATGTAATTTATTACATGAATTAAGGTGGTAGCACGGTATTTCGTCCTTAGGAATATCGTGTTTTTATATTGGAAAGGGTTGTAAAAAATGGATATAAAATCTTTAATAAATTTTGATGATTACGTATACAAATTTAATTTAAAAGATAAACAAATAAAATTTAAGTATGAACATTCTTTAAGAGTTATGAAGATTGCAAATAAAATAGCAATAAAATCTAAGTTTAATAAAGTGGATTGTCATATATGCAAAATTGCTGGATTATTGCATGATTATGGTAGATTTAGTCAATGGAAAAATTATCAAACATACAGTGATATAAATTCTATTGATCATGGTGATTTAGGTGTAAAATTATTATTTGATGATAATGAAATTATAAATTTTGAAACTGATAAAACTTTGTATGATGAAATATATGATGCAATAAAATACCATAATAAAGCTTATGTAGATGATAATTTAAGCGATCATAACAAAAGAATTTGTAGAGTAATTAGAGATGCAGATAAGTTAGATATATTTTATTTATTTTCTATTGATAAAAATTTAATATTAGAATGTGATGATGAAATTACTGATGAAATAAAAAAAAAATTTTATAATCATGAAGTAATCAGTTATAAAAATGTTAGAAATTTAAATGATAAAGTTTTATTGTATATAGCTTTTGTATTTGATTTAAATTATACATATTCGTTTAAACACTTAAAGAAAAATAAATTAATAGAAAAAATATATAAAGATATAGAACATAAAGAGATTTTTAAAGAGTATTTTGATTATATAAATAAATATATAGATGAGAGGAATGAAATAAAATGATGGACAAAAAATATAATCATGAAAAAGTTGAATGTGGTAAATATGATTACTGGATGGAAAAAGGATATTTTAAGAGTGGCGATAAAAATAAAAAACCATTTTGTATAGTATTACCTCCACCTAACGTTACAGGTGTATTACATTTGGGACATGCACTTGATGTTGCTCTTCAAGATGCAATTATAAGATATAAAAGAATGGAAGGTTATGATACTTTATGGCTACCTGGAATGGATCATGCTGCCATTGCAACTGAAGCAAAAGTTGTTAAAAGACTTAAAGACAATGGTAAAGATAAATATAAAGTTGGAAGAGAAGGTTTCTTAGATGAATGTTGGAAATGGACTAATGAGCATGCAGAATATATTAGAAAGCAATGGGCTAAATTAGGTGTCTCACTTGATTATACTAAAGAAAGATTTACTTTAGATAAAGGTATGGAAGATGCAATAAAAAAAGTTTTTGTAGATTATTATAATAAAGGACTGATATATCGTGGAGAAAAATTAATAAATTGGGATCCAATTGCTAAAACAGCATTATCTAATGAAGAAGTTATTTATAGTGAAGAAAAAAGTGCATACTATCATTTAAAATATAAGTTAGAAGATAGTGAAGATTTTATAGTTGTTGCAACAACTCGTCCAGAAACTTTATTTGGAGATACAGCAGTTGCGGTTAATGAAAATGATCCTAGATATAAAAATTATATTGGAAAGAATGTAATATTACCAATACTTAATAAACCTATTCCAGTTATAACAGATGAACATGCTGATATGACTAAAGGTACAGGAGCTGTAAAAATTACTCCTGCAAGTGACCCTAATGACTTTGAAGTAGGAAATAGACATAATTTAGAGAGAATCATTATAATGAATGATGACGCTACTTTAAATGAAAATTGTGGTAATTATAAAGGATTAACAAGAGAAGATGCTAGAGAAAAAGTTATAGAAGAATTAAAAAATACTGGTATACTTATAAAAGTTGAGCCCATTGTTCATGAAGTAGGTCACAGTGAAAGAACTAACGCAATAATAGAACCTATGATAAAAAAACAATGGTTTGTTAAAATGAGACCTTTAGCAAATAAAGTATTAGAAAATCAACGTGATACAAAAACTAAAGTACATTTTGTACCAACAAGTTTTGAAAAAACTATGAATCACTGGATGGAAATAACTTACGATTGGTGTATTTCAAGACAATTGTGGTGGGGACATAGAATTCCTGCTTGGTATAAGGGTGATGAAGTTTATGTAGGAATGGAAGCACCTAAAGGAGAAGGTTGGGTACAAGATGAAGATGTTCTTGATACATGGTTCTCTAGTGCATTATGGCCTTTTGCAACATTAGGTTGGCCTAATAACATGGACTTAGTAAATAGATATTATCCTAATAATGTATTAGTTACTGGATATGATATTATTCCATTCTGGGTGAATAGAATGACATTCCAAGGAGAAGAAATATTAGGTAAAAGACCATTTAATGATTGTTTAATACATGGCTTAATACGTGATAAACAAGGTAGAAAATTTTCAAAAAGTTTAGGTAATGGAATTGACCCATTTGATATGATAGATTTATATGGTGCTGATGCATTAAGATATTACCTAGCAACAGATGTTGCTCCAGGAACAGATATGAGATTCGATGAAGAAAAAATTAAATCTACATGGAACTATATTAATAAAATATGGAATGCATCAAGATTTGTATTATCAAATATAGAAGATTTAAAAGAAGTTAAATTAGAAAACTTAGAACCAGTAGATAAATGGATATTAACTAAATTTGAAAATACTTTAAGTACTGTAAAGAAATTTATGGATAAATATCAATTTAATAATGCAGGTAGTGCTATTTACGAATTTACATGGAATTATTTCTGTGATTACTATATAGAAATGGCAAAATATACAATAGATAGTAATACTACTAAGAGTGTATTGTGTTATATACTTACAAATATATTAAAAATATTACATCCATTTATGCCATATGTTACTGAAGAAATATATAGTATGTTACCAGTTAAAGAAACAGAATCAATTATGATTTCTACATACCCTAAACATAACAAAAAATATATATTTGAATTAGAAGAACAAGTTGTAGATGATGAAATAGAATTCATTAAAAATTTTAGAAATATTAAAGCAGAAAATAACATTACTAAAGATATGAAAGTAATGTTTGATACTACAGATAATAATGATTTAATAGTAAAAATGTTAAAATTAAATGATAATTTAGTTGATAAACCTTTAGGTATGAAATCTTATAAAGTATTTTCAAATAAAATAAAAGCAACTATATATTTTGAAAAAATAGAAACAGAAGCTGAAAAAGTATTAAAAGAAGGACAAATAAAATTATTAAAATCTTCTATAGAAAGAAGAGAAAAATTATTATCAAATGAAAACTACGTAAATAAAGCTCCAAAAAATATAGTTGAGTTAGATAGAAAAAAACTTGAAGAAGAAAAGAAAAAATTGGAAGAACTACTTAAATAGTAGTTTTTTCTTGCATTAATTTACTAATTTTTATATAATTTATAATAGAGAGAGGAGTTTAAAAATGACAGATAGTTATGATTTTGCTACATTGGCAGAAACAACAGGAACAAATTCAACATTAAGTGCATTATTTTTTGGAATGGCAATTTTTGCATCAATTTTGGGTATAATTATGATTATATCTTATTGGAAAATATTTAGTAAGAAAGGTAAACCAGGTTGGGCAACACTTGTTCCAATATATAATGTAATAGTACAAATACAAGTTGCAAATCTATCAATGATTTATTTCTTACTGTTACTTATACCATTTGTAAATATTTATGCAATTATTAAAATAAATATTTCTATGGCAAAAAGTTTTGGTAAGAGTACAGGATTTGGTATAGGTATGATTTTCTTACCAGTAATATTTATTCCATTGCTAGCATTCTCTGATACAAAAGAAGAATCAAGTAACAATGAAAGTACAAATAATTTTGATGCTATGAACGTTATAAATAATAATAACACGAACCCAAACAATGAAACAGTTGGAATAGAACCTATACAAACTGTAGATATTAATCCTGCAATAAATAATGAAATTCCAACAGTAGAGAACAATAATTCAAATAATAGTAGTATAGAAAGTAATGCAAATAATACTGTATCTGATAATCAATCAGACAACATTCAAACTATAAGTGAAAGCACAAATAACAGTAATAATATTACTACTAACCCATTAGAAAACATTCCAGTAATTAATGAAAATACAACAAATGATAATAGTATTAATAATAATCCTGTTGAAAATATTCCAACTTTGGAAAGTAATGCTGTAAATAATATTGAACAAACAAATAATGAAAATAATACTGCCAACAATATTACTTTAGAAGCACCAGTTTTAGACACTAATGTAAATAATGAAGTTTCCGCAACGAAAATTGATACAAACATAAATAACGATATACCAGTTAATAATCTAGAAAATAATGTAGAAACATCAGTAACAAGTACAGCTAACGTTGAAACATTAGACATGAATTCTAATTCAAATGTTAATGCTTTTAATGTAAAACCAGTAATAGAAAATGAACCATTAAATACAAATAATATTGCAAATAATAATGTAATAAACAGTACAGTACAAGATAATACAATAAATACTAAAAAGATATGTAAATCATGTGGTTCAGAAATGCCAGATATTGTTTCTATATGTCCAGTATGTGGTACAGATAACGAATAGTTTTTGCTATTCGTTATTTACTTTTTATAATATATATTTTATAATTAATAGTAGGGTGATGATATGAAAGAGATTAAAGATATTTATGAGACAATCAATACTTTGTATAATGCATATATAAGTACAAAAAATGTAAATACTAAAAAAATATATAAAGACATGTATCTAAATTGTATAGATACTTTAAAAAAAATAGAAAAAAAAGATAATAGTTATTATCAGACATTATTAAATAGATTAAATGAAGAAATAGAATTACCAAAAGAAAATACTCCTAAAGAAAAAGAAACTACTGAATACACAATAACTGATATTAAATCTAAAGATAAAAATAAATTAAAACAATGTATTAATATTTTTATGAATAAAATATTAAAAGAATTAAATTTTAGTTTAAAAGATGGACATATATTTGATAATTCAGGTAATGAAGTAAGTAAAGACACTTTTTTAAAAGTAATATATGCAAATATAAAATTAAAATTATTAAGAAATGATATTGATAGTACTTTATTTAGTAAAGAATATATAAATAGTAGACTAACATCTTTATTATTAAATAAAAAATATAATTATAAATATGAAAATAAATTTCCGAAACAGGAAACAGAAAATATTAGAAAAATTTCAGAAAAAGAAGAATTAATGCAAAAAGGGTTGGGTAGATTTTAATGATAGAAAATGGTTCAATAATTACGCTTTCTAATAATAAGAAATATATGATAACAGATAGTACAGTTGAAAATGGTAATATTTTCTATTTAACTTTAGAAGTAGATAATATTACAGAGTTACCAACAGAAGAAAGTGTATTCTTTAAACAAACAACTAATAATACATTAATACCAATAAATAATATTAATGATATAGATTTTTTAAAAAATATATTTGTAAATAAATTTTTAGAAAATTTTAGTGAATAGGTGATAATATGGATAAAAAGATTGATGTAATAATTGCGATAGTAGTATTTTTAATAATTGTTTGTATAGGAATAATTATAGGATATTTCTTATCAAAAGGAGTATAGTATGGCAAAAAAAAGAAAGTTAAAAAAGAGTGCAAGAAATAGTTTAATAATCATAATTATTTTAATTATAGGAATTATACTTGGTATAAATAAATATAAAGAATATAAATATCATCAAACAAACGAATACAAATTAACAGAAAAAGGATATACTTTAGAAGAATCGAAATTAATAATAAAAAGATTAAATGATGAAAATGAAAAATATTTTGTAGACAATGAAAAAAATGATTATATAATTGATTTATTAAATGAAAAATATTTTTTAGAAAAAAATTTAAATGATTATTTGGAATATAAATCAAAAAATAAAAAGACTAGTTACAGTGATGTTGTAGCAATAGTTAATGTACATGCTAATAATGAGTGGTATGATAATAAAGTTGTTAAAGAGACTGATTTAAGTAAAGAAAACTTAATACTTGTAAATAAATTCTATTATTTAAAACAAGATTTTATACCAAATGATATAGTTGATGTTGATATAAATTATTCTTATGCTAACAATAGAGTTACAAAAGAAACAAATGATGCATTTGTAGAAATGGCTAAAAAAGCTAAAGAGGATAATATAAAGTTAATTGCAAACAGTAGTTATAGGTCTTATGAAAGACAAGAGGAAGTATATAAAGAATTTTATTATTCAAAAGGAATTAGTTATGCAGATAAATATGCTGCAAGAGCAGGTTATTCTGAACATCAAACTGGATTATCACTAGATATATTTACAAGTGGTTCATCAACAACAAGTAATTTTGAAGAATCTGATGCATTTAGATGGCTAAGTGAAAATGCATATAAATACGGATTTATACTTAGATATCCTAAAGGAAAAGAATATTTAACAGGATATAATTATGAATCTTGGCATTATAGATATGTTGGAAAAGTTGATGCCTATAAAATTTATAAAGAAAATTTAACATTTGATGAATATTATGCATATTATTTAGAAAAATAAGTAAACATAAAAAGGTTGACACACATTTGAATAACTGATATAATTAATTCAGTTAGAAAAGAGGAGGAATATACATGGCTGTTAAATTAAGATTAAAAAGAATGGGTTCAAAACAAAAACCATTCTATAGAATAGTTGCTGCTGATTCAAGAAGTCCTAGAGATGGAAGATTTATTGAAACAGTTGGAACTTATAATCCAATCGTTAAAGAAAATAACGTAACTGTAGATGAAGAAAAAGTTGCTAAATGGATTAATAATGGTGCACAACCAACTGATACAGTTAAAAGCTTATTAACTAAAAATGGCGTTTGGTCAAAAATAAAAAATAATAAAAAAGAAGGTAAATAATGATAAAAGAATTAATTGTATTTACTGAAGAATTAGTAAAAAGCTTAGTAAGTGAACCTGACTTAGTTAAAGTAGAAAACTTTGAAGATGAAGATAATAATCCAATAATTGAAATTATGGTAAGTGATGATGATATGGGACGTGTTATTGGTAAAAGTGGTAAAATGGCTAAAGCTATTAGAACTTTAGTACAAGCTACTGCATATAATAAAGGTATTAAAAGAGTTACAATCAATATTGATTCATTTTAACTCTTTTTATTTTATTTATTTTATCATATAATATATCTAAGCGAGGTGTTATAAATGCATGAAGATATTGAATTCTTAGAGAATATTCTATTAAATGACAAAAAAGATATAAAAGATAATTATTTTGATCATATATATCCATTTACAAATGAAAATATATCTGCATATTACAAAAATATTGATTTTGAAAATAAAGAAGTATTAACAGTAGTTGGAAGTGGCGATCATATTTTGAATGCATTTTTAGATGGAGCAAAATCAGTTGATGCATTTGATATAAATCCTTTAGCAAAACATTATACAGAACTAAAAATTGCAGCAATAAAAACATTTGATTTAAAAGATTATATATTATTTTTTTATCCTTCTAAAACTGATCAATATTTGAATATAAGAAAATTTTTTTCTTTACGTAATAATTTAAAAGTAGAAGAGGTAGTATTTTGGAGTTATTGCTATGTTATATTAAATAGTCTTAATAATTTGTTTAATTATGACATACCTAAATTAAAAGATGTTATAAAAGCTAATGAATATCTGCATAATGAAACAAATTATTATAAGTTGAGAAATATTTTAAAAGAAAAAGAGCCAAAATTTTATGATTTAAATATTTTTGACTTAGATGAATATAATAAGAAATATGATATAATTTTGCTTTCAAATATAGCTGCATACCTAGATTTATTTTATAAAGACGATTATACATATTTAAAAAAATTAAGAGATGTTTTAAATAACATAAAGAATGAAGACAGTGTAGTATTATTAAGCTATTTATATGGTGGATTGATAAATAGAAAAGATGCTTTAGGAATATATAATCCATATAGAACAGAAAAATATTTTCCTAATAATGAGTATGAATACATTACTGTTAGCAAAACAAATAAAATAAAAGAATTAATGTATGGTAAAGATAAAATTATAATTAGTAAAACAAAAAGAGATAAGTAATAGTCTTTCTCTTTTTATATTATCTAAATTTATTTGTAAACTTCTTCTTTTAATAATTCTAAATTTTCTTTCATTAAAGTTGTATAATCTTCTTTAGTATCTCTTTGTTCTTTTGTAAGCGTTGTCATAGTATTTAATATTTTAATTTCACCACCAGAAGATTTAACATCATTTATTGTGTTTGAATAATTATCTTTTTCTTCATCTGTTACAAATATATAACTATTTTCTTTAGAAGATAATAAATTTTTTGCTTTATTAATAGTATCATTATTTAAATTATCTGTTTCTTCTAAACTAATAACTTCAAATCCATAATTCTCTAAAAATTTAAAATAATCTTTAGAAACTATAATTGTATTATATTTTCCATTTTGTTGTAATAATTTTAAAGATGTTTCAAATTCTGTTATAGTCACTTTTAGTTTCGAATAATTGGCATTAATCTCATCTTTAATTATCGTACTATCTATATATTGATTTAAACCATTTTTTATGTTTTGTGCCATCATTAAATAATTTGTAGGGTTTAGCCATAATTCTTGAAAAGAATTTTTAATTGCTAATCCTTCACTTACATCTATAATTTTTAGTTTGCTATTCTTATTAACAAAGTCTGCTGCAATTTGTTTTTCATCAGTTAGACCATTATAGACAAATAAATCTTCCTTAGAATATTTTTTTGTTTTCTTATTAGATAATTTGTACGTTGTAACGTCAACACCATCAGGATAAATAGAATTAACTTCGCTATTATAACCATACAACTCATTAGTTAGATATTCTATCGGGTACACAGTAGTATAAATATTAGCCTTATCTAACTCTTCTGATTTAAAACAACCAGTTAACGTAAAACAAAACACAATCATCAAAACTATTTTTTTAAAATTTTTCATAATATTATCCTCTCTTATAAATCAAAACCACTTTTACCAAAGGGATGACATCTTAGAATTCTTTTAATTCCTAAGTAACTTCCTTTAATAAAACCATATTCATTTATTTTCAGTTTAGTAAATTCACTACAAGTAGGTACAAATCTACACATAGAATGAATATGAAGTGGAGTGGCTTGATATAATTCAATTAATTTAATTGCTATTTTCTTCATAATAATATTTTACTATATTTTTTTAATTATGTAAAACTAATTTTTTTTCATCTCGTATTTCATTATACACATTCATAATTGCTACTCTTAGTGCATGCTCTTTATCTATATTGTATGGTATAAGTTTTATAATGTCTTTATCGTTTAATGTTAATTTTAAAAGTTCTTTTCTTATTTCATATAATTCATTATCATTAAAACATTTTACCTTAGAAATAATAATTTCTCTTAAGTATTTTAATAATAATGAGTAATCTTGAGATGGATCAGCGATTGTGCATTTATCACCTATACTTAAAATTTGTCTTTCATTATAATCACATTTTAATGGCCTATAATATTCTATTGCATCAGAATTAATTGCCAACATAGTATCGACCGAATATTGATATAAAGATTTATCTGTAAATGTATCTACATATAACAAATCATATATTTTTTTTATTTTTTCATAATCTGGTAGTTCATAAACATAAATAAAATCAAATCTATTAGAAATTCTTATTGGTTCTTCTAATTTCTTTATTAATCCTGAATCTTTTAAATTTTTAAAATCATTTTCATTACTAATAGTTAATAATTTTGCATCATTTTTAAATTTTATTAAAGATGATTTCTTATTATAAACATAATCATCATAATTATATCCATGTCTAGTTTGACTCATATCTTCAATGTATAGCAACCAATCACATAATATATAGTCATTTTGTTTACTACACCACAAACCACCAACTGGTTTAGAATAATTAGAATATGTAGTTTGCATATATAAATTTAACCATAATTCTTTCCTAATATTATCAGTACCAAAATGAAAATATTCTTTTTCTAATAAACTTTCCATTAAAAAGCCCCCTTAAATAAGTAAAAAATATTATACCAAATATACATAAAAAATCAAATTATAATACTAAAAAATATTTATAAATTAGATTAAAAATGATATATTTTTATTAGGATAGAAAAGAAATTTTATATTTAAAAATTTAAATTTACGATTCATAAAAAGTTAAAAATTATATCTCTTTCCCAACTATCATTGAAGGAACCAACTTTGAAGTGTATAGGAACAAATATGAATAAATTTGGTGATAATACAGATATGTATGTTGGAACATTAGCCGCTGATGAGGATGTTTATCCTGGCGGAAAAATTTATAGCAGTGTAACTAACGATAATATCTATTATTATTTGAAAATAAAAATCAACAAAGCAATAAATTATCATATTTTACGTTATCTCCAAATGTATTTGTTGATAACGTTGATAGTGTATTTATTATAAATGAGATTGGTCAAATACGAAACAACGGTATTGCTAGTAGTTATTCATTTAGACCTGCAATAACGTTATTGTTTAGTACAAAAATTTCAAACGGAAATGGAACACTTTCAAATACTTACGAAATTGCAAGTTAAGTACTATTAATTTAGTACTTTTTTTTGTATAATAAATATAGTGATTTTTATGAATGAATTAAATGAAGAATTAGTTAGAAAAATTAGCAAATTAAAAAATGAACCAAATTGGATGCTTGAATTTAGACTAAATAGTTTAAAAAGTTTTTTTGAGTTAGAAAATCCTAGTTTTGGCCCTAAAATAGAGCTTGACTTTGGTAAAATAAATTATTATAAAAAAGTTAGTGAAGAAAAAAATGACTGGAACGAAGTAAACGTTGATGTAAAAAATACTTTTAAAGAATTAGGCGTAATCGATGCTGAAGAAAGATACTTATGTGGTGTATCTAATCAATTTGAAAGTGAGGTTGTATATCATAAAAATAAATTTGATAATGAAAATGTAATATTTATGTCAACTGATGACGCATTAAAAAAACATCCAGAAATATTTAAAAAATATTTCAATAACTTAGTTAAATATGATGAGAATAAATATACTGCAATTAACGGTGCTCTATGGAGTGGAGGAACATTTATATATATACCTCCATATACTAAACTTGATAGACCATTGCAAAGTTATTTTAGAATAAATAGTGTTTCATTAGGACAATTTGAAAGAACAATAATAATTGTTGATGAAGGTGCCGAACTTTCATATATAGAGGGTTGTACAGCACCTAGTTATAGTGAAAATAGTTTACACGCTGGTGTAGTAGAAATATACGTAGGTAAAAATGCAAAATGTAAATATAGTACAATACAAAATTGGAGTACTGATGTATACAATTTAGTTACTAAACGTGCAATCGTAGAAGAATCAGGTTTAATGGAATGGGTAGATGGTAATATAGGAAGTAAAGTTACTATGAAATATCCATCTTGTATATTAAAAGGAGATTATTCAAGAGGAAATTCAATAAGTATTGCATACGCTAAAAAAGGACAATACTTAGATGCTGGAGCAAAAATGATACATTTAGGCAAAAATACTAAAAGTAATATTATAAGCAAATCAATTGCAGAGAGTGGCGGTGTATCTAATTATAGAGGTACTACAAAAATTACAAATAATGCAACTAATTCAAGTGCTAGTATAAAATGTGATACAATACTTTTAGATGATATTTCTATGAGTGATACTATACCTAAAAATATAGTATTAAATAATACAAGTAACTTAGAACATGAAGCAAGTGTGTCTAAAATAAGTGAAGAAAAATTATTATATTTAAAAGAAAAAGGATTAGATGAAGAACAAGCAAAATCATTATTAATTATGGGATTTATAAATGATTTTAAAAATGAATTACCAATGGAATATGCTGTAGAATTAAATAGACTTTTAAAAGGAGATGTATCATGCAAGATATAGAAATATATAATAAAAGTTATTTAATTATAGGTGGACCTAATACTAAAAAAAGTGAAGTAAGTAGACTACTAGCAAAAAAATTAGAATATAAATTAATTAATTTAGATAGAGAAAAATATTCTTTTTTTAATGATTTTACTGATTATGATGAAGAAAAATATTATAAATTAATAGAAAATAAAGGTAAAATAAGAGCATTAAACTATATACATAAATATGAAATGAAACATTTAAATTATGTAATAGATAATATAGATAAAAATGTAGTTATTGATTTTGGAAATACTTATTTAATTATTGATGATGAAAATATAATAAATAAAATAAAATTATTTAATAATATAGTATTATTAGTTTCTAAAAAAGAAATTGTTGGTGAATTAGAAAATAAATTAAATAGAAATAGATTATTAAGTGATTTATCTACTATTAAAGTAAATATAGATAATAAAAATATTGATGATATAGTAGAAGAAATAATAAATTATAAGAAATTTAAAGATATATTATAGGAGTTTTATATGAAGTTAAAAAATATAATAATATTAATTTGTATGATAGTTTTATTAAGTGGATGTAATAAAGTTACTATAGACACTGTTCCTAAAGATTATTATTTAAATATAAAGAATAGTAATATAGATGTATATAGTGATACTAAATTAAGTGATATAATTGAAACTAATGTAGATTTTAAAGATGTATATTTAAATACTAATAATATAGGTGATAAAATATATAATTTAAAATTTAAAATAGGAAAAAAGAAATATTTGTATCATATAAAATATAGTGTTAAAGATTTGACTAAGCCGAAGATTTTAAGTAGCACTGATAGATATGTACCAGTTGGTAAAGATGTATATTTATGTGATTATATAATGTATGGAGATAATTATGATAATGAACCTGTATGTCGTGTAGAAGGTACATATGATTTAAATACTCTAGGTAATTATAATATAAAATATATTGTAAGTGATGATGCAGGTAATGAAACTTATTTTGAGACTACATTACATGTTTATGAACCTAGTAATAAAAATAGTGAAATTAGAAAAACTACAACGTATTTTAGTGATATAGTTAGTAAACATAAGAATGACAAAACCAAAATTGGTATAGATGTTTCTCGTTGGCAAGGTGACATAGATTTTAATAAAGTAAAAAATGCAGGAGCAGAATTTGTAATATTAAGAATTGGTGTAGAATCTAAACAAGGCGAAGAAATTGGAATGGATTCTAAATACAAACAAAATATAAAAAAAGCTCATGAAGCAGGATTAGATGTTGGAGTTTATCTTTATAGCATTGCATTAACTAAAGAAGTTGCAAGAAGTCATGCAGAATGGGTAATAAATGCATTAGATGGAGAAAAATTAGATTTACCAATTGTATTTGATTGGGAAAACTTCAATAAGTGGAACGAATATAAACTGTCTTTCCATGATATAAATGTCATTGCAGATACATTTATGGATACAGTAAAAAGTGCAGGTTATGAAGGAATGCTCTATTCATCAAAATTTTATTTAGAAAATATATGGGAGAATAAGAAAGATTATCCAGTTTGGTTAGCACATTATACTGATGAAACTAGTTATAAAGGTAAATATAATATATGGCAAATGTGTAATGATGGTGTTATTGATGGAATAAATGGAGATGTTGATATTGATATAATGTATTTAAATTAATAACATTATTGATAAATAAATATATAATAAATTAGAGGCGAAAACTATGAAAAATTTAATTGGAAATACACCGTTGATTAAAATAAAATATGAGTATAAAGGCATTATTAGAAATATGTACGCAAAGTTAGAGTACTATAATTATACTGGAAGTATAAAAGATAGAATTGCAGAATATATTATCAAAGAATCTATCAGAGATGGAAGTTTAAAAGAAGATATGCCTATAATCGAAGCAACTAGTGGTAATACAGGTATATCTTTTAGTGCACTAGGAAGACTTTATAATCATGATGTTCATATATTTATGCCAGATTGGGTAAGCAGTGAAAGAATAAATATTATGAAAATCTATGGTGCAAAAGTATATTTAGTATCTAAAGAAGATGGTGGTTTTAAAGAATGCATTAGAAGAGCAGATGAATTAGCAAAAGAATTAAATGGTTTTAGACCAAATCAATTTGATAATGAAAAAAATGTTTTAGCTCACTACAATACAACTGGTGTTGAGATAATAGATAAAATTAAAAATATTAGTGCTTTTGTTAATGGTATTGGAACTGGTGGTACTTTAATGGGAGTAGGAAAACGATTAAAAGAATTTAATAATAAAATAAAAATTATAGCAATTGAGCCTGATAGTTTACCAATACTTTCTAAAGGCATAGATGGTGGTAGTCATAAAATAGAAGGCATTGGAGATGATTTTATACCTAGTCTAGTAGATAAAAAAATGATAGATAAAATAATTGATATAAATGATGAAGATGCAATAAATATGTCTAGATTGCTTGCAAAAAAATTTGGACTTGGTGTTGGTATATCAAGTGGAGCAAATTTTTTGGGTTGTGTTTTAAGTGAAATTGATGATACAGTAACAGTATTTACTGATGATTTAAAAAAATATCTAAGTACCGATTTGTCTAAAAATATTAATGAAAATACAAATTTAATTTCTAATAATATTAAACTTATAAGTTTAGAACTTGTATAGTACAAAATTTAAAATCTGTTAATCAGATTTTTTATTTTGGTATAAAAAGTAAAAAAACTTAAAAAAATGCACGAAAAAAAAAGGAAAAACAAATTTTTTCACAATAATATATAGTGAAGGGAGGAAAATTATGACAAGATACAATTATACTAATCCTTATAGTTTTATGGATGATCTAAAAAATTATATATTTTCAAAAAAATATTTTTATCACATGATAGTATATGTGTTTTATCAGAAATAATTGGAGACGCATTAAAAGTTAATAAAAAATATATAATAAATAATTTAGAAGTACATGACTTAAAGGAAGAAATATTTGATTTAAATTATTACAAAAATTCAAATAAAATTGTTTGCTATATAGGAAATTTAGAATTTATAATTAGAATGCACAAAAATGTAAAGTCTAAGTTATTTCACGAAAAAACAAATTATCCTAACAAAAAATATAAAACATCTGAAAATGAAATGTACACATACATAATAAGAATTAATAATTTTTAGAAATATAAAATGCTTCTCTTAAATGATTGTTGCTAGTTCTTTCAATATATCTTATTTTTACTTTTATACTAGGTTTTATAAAATTTGCTTCAAAATCAATATTATTAAATAAATTTTCACTTCTATCACACTCTAATAATTTTTCATATAATCCAGATTTTTTGCTAACAAATACTTTTCCAACATAATAAAAATTTTTATTTATATATTCACCTAAATATATTGAAAAAACATTACTATTCGATAATGAATAAGCTCCAATATAAAAATATTCATATTTATAATTCTTTACTTTAATCCATTCATCACTTCTTGAATTAACAATATATTTTGAATTAACATTTTTACAAACAATTCCCTCTAAATCAAACTTTTTAATATTTTTAAAAAGTTTATTGCCATCATAAAATATTTTGCTTTTAACAAATATGTCATTATCATCAATTGTTTCCAAAAGTTTTTTTCGCTCACAAAGTGGTAACAAACATACATTTTTATCATAAAACAAAATATCAAAACATATAAATGTAGCACGATTCCACATACTTTGACTTAGTATTTTTTTATTATTTTTTAAATGTATTCTATTTTGTAATTTACTAAAATCAGGTTTACCATCCTTAACACAAATTATTTCTCCATCCAATATACATTTTTTAGACACTAATTTTGTTATTTCTTTAAATTCAGGAAATAAATTAGTGATATCTCTCTGATGTCTATTAAATATTTTTAAATTTTTAGAATCAACATATATTAAAGCTCTCATACCATCATATTTAAGTTCATAAATAAAGTTTTTTTTAGGAATATCATTACTCTCACTAAGTAACATTGGTTTAACAGCTTTATTCCACATTTTTTAAACTCTTTTCTAATGCTTTCATTAAATCATTAATTTTCTTTTTATTATTTTTCTTAGTACCCTTGATTTCTTTACCATTTAATTTATCTTCAATAGCATTTCTAATATTATTCTGATATAAATCTTCATATTCTTTAGGATTAAACTTAGTTTTCATCGAATTTATAAGTTTAATAGCAAGGTCTAACTCTTTCTTGTTTATAGCTTTTTCATCAATAATTGTAGGTATATCTATTTCTTCAAAAAAATATAAAGTTGTCATCAACAATCCTTTAGGATTATATCTAATTATAGAATAATAAAATTTACTACCCAACACCATTTTACATAATGCAACTAATTTAGTTTTATTTAATGCTTCACAAAATAATTTATACGCCTTATTAGAATTATCACTAGATAAATAAAAACTTTTTTCAAAATAATATGATTCAATTTCTTTTAGATTTACAAATCCTATTACTTCAATTTCTTTTTCATTAGGAATTTTTAATTTATTAAGTTCATCTTTATTAAATGTTATATAAGAATCTTTATCGTATTGATAACCTTTAATAATATCTACTTCTTTTAAATCTTTCTTACAAATTGGACAATATTTTATATATTTAATTCTATTCAAACACTTTTTATGTAACTGATTAAACGGAATATCATTATCATGAATTATTGGATTAATAACAATAGGTATATTTACTAAAGCAAAAGAAATATTATTATGTATATTAGGCATATAATCACCATTATTATTTTAAATAATAAAAATAAAATTATACGAAAGGAATGATAAAATAATGAAAAAAATAGATTTTAAAATAATTAAACACATAATTATAATAGTAATTATTTTATTAATAGGATTGCTATTATATTTTACAAATTCAAAAAAATACGAAGATAAAAACAATGATTTATCTTTCATGGAAGAAACTACTAAAGTTACAACAACAGTAAAAATCAAACAATATATTGATATTAAGGGAAACGTTAAAAATCCTGGTGTTTACGAATTTAATGAAAATGATAGAGTAATTGATGCTATAAATTTAGCAGGAGGTCTTAAAAAAAATGCAAATACTTCTAATATAAATTTAAGTCAAAAATTAAAAAGTGAAATGGTAATATATATTTATTCAAATGATGACATCAAAAAGCATGAAGGAAATATGTCGTGTGATACTAAATGTAAGACTGAGGTAATTGAAGTAAATAATTGTATTGAAACTAATGAAAATAAAAATAATGATGAAAAAATTAATATTAATACTGCTTCTTTAGAAGAATTATTAAAAATATCTGGTATAGGAGAGAGTAAAGCAAAAAATATAATTGAATATCGAGAAACAAATGGACAATTTAAAAATATAGAAGAAATAAAAAATATAAATGGTATAGGAGATTCTTTATTTAATAAAATAAAAGATAATATAACAATATGAAAAAGTTAGTACTATTTTTATCAATTGTTTCTTTATCGCCAATAAAAAATAAGCAGTATTGTGATATAAAAGGAAATGTTAAAAATCCTGGAGTTTATGAAATTAAGGAAAATTATACAATACAAAATGTAATAAATGATGCAGGAGGATTAAAAGATAATTCATATACTAACAATATAAATTTATCAAAAAAAGTAACTGATGAAATGGTCATATATATACACAGTAATACGGAAATCAATAAAATAAAAGAATTACAAAATTGTATATGTGAACCTAAAATAACAGAATGTAAAAAACAAAGTATAATAGATGAAAGTAAAAGTTTAAATAATTCATCAAATGAAATCAATCTCACAACGAAAATAATAACTGAAACTACAACAAAAAAAACTACTAGTAAGCTCGTAACGACTAAAGAGCCTACTACTAAAAAGACAACAACAACTAAAACACCTACATCAACTAAAACAACAACTACAAAACAAATTATTTTTCCCATAAATATTAATACTTGTACTCATGAAGATTTATTAAATATTAAAGGATTAGGAGAGAAGAAAGCTGAAAAAATAATACAATATAGAAATGAATTTGGTTTATATAAAAGTATTGAAGAAATAAAAAATATTAGTGGTATAGGTGATACTTTATTTGATGCAATTAAAGAATATATTACAGTATAAATATATATTATTACTAATTTTAATAATCTTAATATCTATCATAAGAACAAAAGATATAGATAAATCAATATATAATATAAATGACAATAAATTTTATGGTATAGTAGAAACTTATGAATATAAAGATACATATATTACTTTTACAATTAAAGGTAAAGAAAAATTAAAATGTAACTATTATTTAAAAAGTGATGAAAAGATAAATATTAATTATGGAGATAAATTATATTTAACAGGAAATTTAAAGAAACCAAAAAATAATACTATACCAAACACATTCAACTATAAAAAATATTTAAACAATAACAATATATATTACATTCTAGAAGTTGATAAAATAAACAAACAAATATCATCAAAAAACATCATATATATTATAAAAAACAAAATTCAAACTAGATTAAATAAATATGACACTAAAGGATATTTAAATGCATTCATAATTGGTAATAAAAATAACATTGATACAGAAACATATACAAATTATTCTAAAAATGGAATCATTCATATTTTCTCTATATCAGGAATGCACATAAGTTTAATGGGATCTATAATACTAAATGTCTTAAATAAATTAAGGAAAAGTGATAAAAATGTTTTATTTGTAATAGTCTTTTTAATAATATATTTAGTCTTAACTAATTATCAAGCAAGCATAACTAGAAGTATAATATTTTATATAATACTAAATTTATCTAAACTAAAAAAATTAAAGATATCTTATTTAGAACCTTTATCAATCTCTATTTCTTTAATATTATTATTTGTTCCAAAATTTATAAATAATATTGGTTTTTTATATAGTAGTACAGTTAGTTTCTCACTATTATATTTTAAAGATAAATTTAATAAAAACTACATATTAAATCTTTTATACGTATCTTTTATAAGTTTTTTAGTAAGTTTACCAATTACAGTAAGTTTAAATTATCAAATAAACATATTAAGTATATTTATCAATATATTTTTCGTACCACTAGTATCGTTTATTCTATATCCATTATCATTATTAACATTTATATTTCCATTTTTAATTCAAATATTTAATCTGTTTATTAACATTACAGAACATATTTCTAACCTTATTTCAAATATAAATATATTTAATATATCTATTCCAAAATTAAATATGTTAACAATTGCATTCTATTATTTATTAATATATATTTCTTTATCAAAAAACCAAAAAGTATACATAATTTTATTAATTTATATACTAGCATTAAAGTATATGAATGTTTTAGATAATAATTATTACGTATATTTTTTAGATGTAGGTCAAGGTGATATGGCATTAATAAAAAAAGGGAGTACTTGCATAGTAATTGATACTGGACCAAAAAATTACAATAGCAATTATAATATATCTGACAATCATATAAAGTTTATGCATAGTATAGGAATAAATAATATAGATTTACTTGTAATTAGCCATGGAGATAATGACCATATAGGAAATGCTACATATTTATTAAAAAATTTTAAAGTAAAAAAAATAATGATTAATGAAGGTGAAATAAATAGTTTAGAAAGCAAACTACCTAAAGATAAAATTATCAAAAAATATAATAATAAAATAAATTTTTATAAAATAAAACATAAATTATTTGATAATGAAAATTCAAATAGTATCGTAAATTATCTAAATGCTTATAATATAAAATTTTTATTTATGGGAGATGCATCTATTGAAACTGAATTAGATATTATCAATAAATACAATTTAAAAGCTGATGTGATAAAAATAGGTCATCATGGATCTAAGACAAGTAGTGATAAAAAATTTATTAATACAATAAATCCAAAATATTCGATAATTAGTGTTGGCGAAAACAATCGATATGGTCACCCAAATAAAGAAGTACTTGATAATATAAATAAAACAAAAATATTAAGAACTGATAATGATGGAACAATAGAATTTATAATTAAAAAGAATAAATTAAATATAAAAACATATGCACCTTAGAAATGATTAAAATATGAACTATTATAATGAAATAAAAAACAAAATAATTTATATAGAATGAAACAATTTTATATTGTATTTAATAGTGAAAAAGTGTCACTACTGGTGACACAATTGAGTGGTCTCATTATTTGTTATTGATTTCTATAAATGATTATGATGAAAAATTAACAATAAAATACAATGGGAATATTAATTTGTAAAAAGAAAATAAATACATAATAAAATATTGTTAAGATAATAGAATTGCTATTAGAGAATATGAATTAATGTGAAAAAAATAAAAAAGAAATTATTATAACAAAAGTACAAAATATCATAAAATTTATAACTATATTTGCAATTTATACATACAATATAATATAACATTATAATGTTTTGAATATATTTTAGTTGTAGCTACCACTAACGAAAAAGAAAACAAAAAAATTATTTTTCTTTTTCTTTTTAGTTGAATTATTTTTTATAACACTATATAATTAAAGTAGGAAGGAGATTTATTTATGATTGCTGTATATATTATAATTGCTGTACTTGTTTTATTAGTAATTTGGTATTTTAGTACTTATAATAGTTTAATTAGTTTAAGAAATAGAAAAGATGATCAATTTAGTCAAATTGATGTACAACTTAAAAGAAGAGCTGATTTAATACCTAACTTAGTTGAAACAGTAAAAGGTTATGCTA
>URLV01000018.1 GCA_900548725.1 uncultured Mycoplasmatota bacterium | reverse complement strand
AAAAGGCAGGACATAAACAATAAATGTTCTGGTTATATATACTACACCAGAACATTTAAATATTTTGTCGAATAAAGTCTCTAATAATTACTTTTTTAAAACATCGTCTATAACAAATTTGGCACATAATATTCCAGCACTTGCTGGAACCATCATAAAACTACCTAATACATCACATTTAATAGCGGCTTCATCACTAGAAACAACATACATTTTTTTATTTATTTTTAAATCTTTTATTTTTTTTCTTAAAACTTTCGCAAGTGGATCATAATTAGTTTTATCTAATGTTGTAATAGAAAGTTTAGTTGGATTCATTTTTTTTGCAGTACCCATAGAAGAAATTAATTTAAATTTACCTGTAACACTTTTTTTCATTAATTCTATTTTTGTATTAACAGAATCACATGCATCTATTATATAATCATAATTATTATTTAAGATTTTATCTATATTACTATCATCTAAAAACATTTTATATGTATTAATATTTAAATTAGGATTTATTAATAATGCTCTCTTTTTTGCTTCTTCTACTTTAGACAATCCAATGTTAGATTGACTAGTAATTACTTGTCTATTTAAATTGCTAACATCAATATCATCAAAATCTATTAAATCAATATTACCAATACCACTTCTAACTAAAGTTTCAAAAGCATAACCACCAACGCCACCACATCCAACAATTAATACTTTTGTATTTTGTAAATTAACAAATTTATCATTTCCAATCAAACTAATAACTCTATCAAACATATTTACCTCCAAAATAAAAACCCAGAAATCAGTATAAGTGATAAAAACCCGCTCTCGCTAGGTGGGTGTCCCATAATATGCTTTAGGATTCTAGTTCACTTAATGGTCTAGCATTCAACACCACATATTAATCAAACTCCCTATATCACACTTTAGTCGGTTTTATGAAGTATACCAATCCTCTAGGTATTTTAATTATATCACATAATAAAAGAAAATAAATAATTATTTCCTTTTGTTTACAATAATGTGTTAAGTAAATTTGTAAATTCTGATTTTATTTCTTCTAATCTTTCGTTAGTCTCTGCTTCAAATCTCATTGTTATACTAGGTTCTGTATTACTACATCTAAGAAGAGCCCATCCATCAGGAAATACAACTCTTACACCGTCAATATCTATATATTCATAATTCTTACTTTTAACATATTCTTTAACTTTCTCTATAATACTCCATTTTTTATCGTCAGTTGTTCTAACCCTAATTTCAGGAGTATTAAAATAATGTTTATAACCATCTAGTAATTCACTAGATTTTTTTTGAGTATTTGAAATTAACTCAAAAAATCTTAAACTACAGTATATACCATCATCGTATCCATAATGTTTATCTCTAAAGAATATATGTCCTGAATATTCTCCACCAATTAATACATCTCTTTCGTTCATCACAGTCTCTATATAGGCACTTCCGTTTTTTACCATTATAGGTTCTGCACCAATATTCTCAATATCTAATTTAAGAGCATTAGAACACTTAACATCCATTAAAACTCTTTTATTAAACGTATTAGGAATTATGTTTCTAGCAAATATTGCAATAAGTTTATCACTTTCAATAGTATTTCCTAAATTATCAACTATTCCAATTCTATCTCCATCACCATCATAAGCCGCACCAAAATCACATTTTTCACTAACAACAACTTTCTTTAATTCTACTAAATTTTTATCATTATTAGGATCCGGATTATGAACAGGAAAACTTCCATCACTAGTTGCATTAATATATATTGGTTCAATATTCTTATATTCTTTAATTATATTTTTAATGAATAATGATGTTGTTCCATTACCACAATCTATTGCAACACGTAATAATCTATTTCCTTTATTAACACAATTACTCATCATCTTAATATATTCTTTAGAAGTATCAATATATTTTATATTACCAGTCCCAACACTAAATTTTTCATTTTTAATAAGCTCATAAACTTTTTCTAATTCTTCATGTTTTAAATGTAAAAATTTATCTCCAAATAATTTAAAACCATTTTCACCAGCAGGATTGTGACTAGCAGTAACAATTATACCAGCCTCGTTTTTAAGTAATATTGTAGAATAATTTAATAAAGGTGTAGTAACCATTCCTACAAAAATAACATCTACTCCAGTGCTTCTTAATCCTTCCATTAGTTTTTCAACTAATTTATCTCCACCAATTCTATTGTCATATCCTACAATACAAGCAGTTCTATTTTTATTAATCAAATAAGTACCAAAAGCTTTACCAACTAATAAAGCAAGTTCAACAGTTATAGTCTTACCATACACTCCCCTAATATCATTTTCTCTTAATATACTAGAATCTATCACTTTAATCCTCCCTCTTAAACAATAATGGAGTATCTTTCATCGTATCAGGTATTTTAATATCCATAAATTTTAGTAACGTAGGTGCTATCATAGTTATATCACCATATTCTTTTAGTGAAAAGTTTTCATTACAAAATATAAATGGAACAGGACTCATTGAATGAGTAGTTACCGGAACTCCATGAGAATCAATCATTGTATCAATATTACCATGATCACTAGTAATCATCATATCATAAAAATTATCCATTGCTTTTTCATAAATTGTTTTCAAAGCTTCATCTACATACTTTAAACACTTTACAGCAGCCTCATAATTTCCAGTATGTCCAACCATATCAGGATTTGCAAAATTAACTAATATAAAATCATAATCCTTATCTATACATTTTAAAACCTGTTTTGTAACATCAACAATACTCATTTCAGGTTTTAAATCATATGTTGCAACTTTAGGACTAGGTATCTTAAAGTTATCACACCCCTTTATTTTATCTTCTATTCCACCATTAAAGAAATAAGTTACATGTGCATATTTTTCTGTTTCAGCAACTCTTGCTTGTGTCATACCTAAATCACTAAAATATCTTCCAATACTATACATATTTGTTAAATCTTTTTTAAATATATGAGGTGCTATAACATCAGGTACTTCAAACATAGTTAGTACTCTTAAATTATTAACATGACCAATAGGATATTCATTAAAACCAACATCTGTTAAGCTTTTAAGTATTTGTCTTGCTCTATCACTTCTAAAATTAAGCCAAAGTAATCCATCATGTTCATTAATTTTAAATTCAGGATTTAATATAAGTGGAGGCAAAAATTCATCAGTTAATCCTCTTTTATAACAATTCTTAACTGCTACGTTAGTATCTAATATTTTAAGTCCTTTACCATTTATTAATAAGTCAGTATAGACTCTAGTTCTTTCCCATTTATTATCTCTATCCATAGCATAAAATCTACCACAAACAGTTCCAATATGACCAATATTATTAACACTTAAAACTTCATTCATTTCATCAATATATTTTAAAGCACACATACTATCGGTATCTCTACCATCAGTTATAGCATGAAAAATAATTTTTTTAACACCCATACTTTTTAACTCTGGTATCAATTTTTTCATATAATTAATATCACTATGAACTCCGCCATCACTAAGTAATCCCATTAAATGCAGTGTTGTATCATTATCAATTACATGATTAACTAAATTTATTAAATCTTCATTTTCTTTTATTTTTCCATTATCTACCATTTCATTAATAATAGTAATGTCTTGTTTAACTTTCTTACCTATGCCAATAGCAGTATGACAAACTTCACTATTTCCAAACTGTCCATCAGGAAGTCCAACATAACTACCACTTGCTTCTAATATACTATGTGGATATTTATTCCAAAGATTAGTAAAAGTCTCCATATGTGCATCAATTATTGCATTACCATGTGGTTCTTCCCTATAACCAAAACCATCCATTATTAATAAAATTGTTTTCTTCATTATTTATCAATCCTCTATTCATACTTTATATATTTATCTGTATCATTACAATTCTTTTCAAAACCATCATCACCTTCAACAAGACCAACTAATTTTAATTTTCCTGTTTCATAATAAATATTAATAAATTTTTTATCTTTTCTATATTTTTCACCAGTAACATTATTTTCTATATATTCATCAGTCTCACTATCACTTGATATAATTCCATTTCTAATTAAATAATTAACAGAAAAACATAAAGTTTTAGATTTTGTTCCAGTACTAGTTCCATCATACGCTTCATTTTTTAAATACTTTTCTACATAACTCAACGTATGCGCTTTAATAGTACTTTTCTTAGATTCATAATTTCTAGTTTTTATATTATTACTAATACTATCATATGCTGGAGTCGTAATAATAGCAATTAAACTAAGTATAGTTACTACAGCAATTAACTCTACCAATGTAAAACCTTTATTCATAATATCAAGCTCCTATTGTAATTTTATCATATATAACAAAAAAAAAGTAGTATTTAAAACTACTTTTTAGCAATTTTTATATTAACCTTACTACTAGTAGATACCAACGTAAACCTAGAATCATCTGTTTCTAATTTTACTTCAACTTCATATGTACCAGCTGTATAACCAGATAAATCAATATATGCTTTGATTTTTGATACATCTAAGTTTTCTAATGCAGTTGATACTCCTTTAGCAATAACTGTTATTGTTCTATCACTTTCTGTTAATGCAGATGCAGTATAACCTTCGGCTAAATTTCTAGATTCAATTACTATACCAGGGAATTCTTTGCTAGATTCCTCTGCCAAAGTAACAGTAACACTCGTTGTTGTATCACTCATATATCTTACACCAGCAGGTTTAGTTAAAGTAACACCATTAAATGTTTTATCAGTACTTAGTCCAGTTATATCTATAGGAGCTTCTATATATGTTAATGTATCTAATACTGATTGATCACCATACACAGTAACTTTGCTAACTGTTGAATTAATACTATTAAGTGCATAACCTGTAGTAATGCTTCCAGAAGTAACAACTTTAACAGGTAACACTACAGAATAAGAATCAACTTTAACTTTAGCAGTAATATTATTTGGTACCATTTCAACATTCTTAACTTTATTACCATTATTATCATAAGCAACTAATTTAACAGAATCAACATCATATTCTCCTTTATTAGTAAATCCAGCTGCTTCTACATCTATCAATGCTTTAACATTAGATATAGTAGCTAAAGTTTCTTTAGAACCTTTAACAATTACATCATTTTTATTTAATGTAACACCACTAATATTCAATTTCTTATCTAATTTATTTTCATTTACTAAATCATATGATAAGTTGTAAACTTCACTTTCTTTTTCACTAATCTTTATAGATACAGTTGAAGGATCTAATTTATAACTTATATTATTCATAGAATGATTATATTTTAATTTAACTTTATAAGTACCAGGTTCATAATTAGTTAAATCTAATACTACTTTATGATCACCAATTTGTTTTGCTAAATATAGATTACTCTTAGAACCTATTAATGTTATATCAACAGTATCAGGAACTCCTTCAACAACATAATTTTCTTCATTATATATTACATTAACTTTCTGATCAGTAATAATTTCAGCCTCATTATCAACCAATGAAATAACTTTATTATCTACTAAATAAAATACAAGTAATGCGCAAAATAATGACAAATACAAAAGTACAATAGGTCTATTTAATATTTTTTCTAATTTACCATTATTATTCTTTCCTAATTTCCCAATTCTATATATTAATTTACTTATTGGAGTAACAATTAATGAATCTAATATTTTATATATAAATTTTAATATTGCAATAAATGGTTTAAATATCTTACTCATTTATATCATCCTCCTCATCTGCATCATAGAAAACATCTCTTTTTGGTTTCAATTCATCAAGTAATTTCATTTTAAATTCTTCTAATGTTAAATTATAATGTAGATGATTATCTACTGCTATCGAAATACGTCCAGTTTCTTCACTAACTACAAGTGCTATAGCATCTGTTTCTTCTGCTACTCCAAGAGCAGCTCTATGTCTAGTGCCTAACTTCTTATTAACATTAGGATTCATACTAGTTTTAAACACTGCACCAGCACATGTTAATCTATCTCCTTGTATAATTACTCCACCATCATGTAATGGATTTGGAGGCAAGAAGATTGCATCCAATAACGGTGCTGTTATGTCAGAATATATCTTATTAGCAGGCTCTATATATTCTTGTAAAGACATATTTCTTTCTAAAACAATTAATGCTCCAATTCTATTTTTCTTCAAATATTCAATTGCTGTCATTATTTCATAAACTATTTTTTCTCTTTCATCAACAGTTAATACTTTATGTCTTCCTAAAAGTTGACTACGTCCTATACTTTCAAGAACATTTCTAATTTCTGGTTGAAATATAACAATCAATGCTATAGGTCCCCAAGAAAGCACATATTCTAACAACAAACCCACCGTATATAAATCTAATATACTACTTAATATTTTTATTAAAATAATTATCAAAACACCCTTAAAAATTAACACCATTTTTACATTATTTTTTATATTTTTAAATATAAAATAAAACATAATCCATACTAAACATATATCTATTATTTTAGTAACTACATTCCATATTGCTGTAAAAGTCATTTTTTATCACTCCTTATAATATATTCTATTATATCAAATAATTTTTATTTAATCTATAAAAAGAAGATTATTTAATCCTCTTTTACACTTTTATCTTCATTATAATTTTCTAACAAATCATCCTTAGTATTCATTTCATTATTATTAACACTAGTAGTTTCTTTATCTTGATGAACTTCTTTTATCTTTTTTACTTCTATAGGTTTAATATTAGGTATGTCAACCTCATCTAATTCTTTACGATTATTTCTAACTAAATCTACCAAATATCCTATCAAAGAAAATATTAAAAACGCACCTACTATAATAATAATCATATAATTTTGTAAAATATTTTCCATATTATCCTCTTTATTCTATAGTTAAATTTTGATTGCTTGGTTGTATTTGTATAAATGTATTTCCATCATTAACAGTTATTTCTTTACCATCTTGATATGTATATACTGTCTGACATTCTCTACATTCTTTTTTCCAATTAATTTTTTCTGCATATCCATCAGTTATATAATAACCTTCTCCACTACCAATATTATTTATACCTTGACGTCCTTTTCCTTCAGCATCATCTAATGTATAATTTTCTACTTTATAAGTAATTATATTTTTAAAAGTATATTGTTTCTTAGTAACATAATCAACATGTTCTTTATCATTTACAAATCTATAATAAACTTTTTCATCACTATTATAATTATATGAAGTTGTACTATAATTTGAATAAGGTATAACTATATGATTAGCAACTACTGCACCATCCATCTTATCTAAGCTAATTTCATCTGCACTATAATTTAATAATAAATCTTTATTTCTTTCTGTTCTTTTATTTCCAATACCATTATTTAATTTTTCTATACTTGTAAATAATGTGTGTTCACTTGCAACTCCTAGCGTTTTATCTCTCCAACCAGTTTTAGAATTATCAACAACAATTCTATCAACCCCTAAACTAGAAAAATCACTTTGTGCTTGTGGACTTTGTCCATGATGTACATATATTGCATCATTTTCAAGTGCATAATCTAAATAATAATGTCTTGCACTTCTAATTGAACCTATTCTCTCTGTATTAGTATCCATAAATAAAGCTAAATAACGAGTTATTCCACCCTCAACTATCATTTCATACATAATATATGCATCTTGTAATCCACTTTGTAAAGGTCTAGCAACGCCAACATTATTTATCATCACTGCAAATGGTCTACTAGTAGAATTAGGGTTTACAATCTTTATACTACTTTCTTTAACCGGCTTCTTAACCGTAGGTTTTTTAGTATCTTCTTTTTTATTTCCTGTGAAAATAAATAAAGAAATAAGAAGTACTAACAAAACTCCTACAACAATAAATAATTTTTTATGTTTTAATTTCAATTTTTGCTTTTTAGTCTTAGGAATTTTAATTTCATCTTTTGTATTATTTTTTTTCATTTTTACCACATCCTATAAAAATGATAACACAAATTTAAAACAAATAAAATAAAAAGTTAGCAAAAACTATCTTTTAACTAACTCATTTATATAAAATTCAAAAACATCATTTTCTTTAATATCACTATATCCATCTATAGTAACACCACATTCAAATCCACTTTTTACTTCTTTAACACTATCTTTTTCTCTTTGTAAGCTTCCAACTTTACCATCATATATGATAACACCATCTCTAATTACACGTACCATTGCATTAGACTTAATTATTCCACTAGTTACCATAACTCCAGCAATCTTTCCAACTTTAGAGAAAGTAAATATTTTTCTTACTTCAGCAGTACCAATAACTTTTTCTACATATTCTGGATCAAGCATACCTTTCATTGCAAGTTCCATTTCTTCCACTAATTTATATATAATAGTATATAATTTAACATCTACACCATACTCTTTTGCAACTTCTTTAGTTATCGCACTTGGAACAACATTAAATCCTATAACAATAGCATTACTAGCATTAGCAAGTACTATATCACTTTCAGTAATAGTTCCTATACCACTTCTAATAACTTTTACTTTTACTCCTTCAACATCAATCTTTTCTAATGCATTTTTTACAGCTTCTTCGCTTCCACGAACATCACATTTTAAAACTACATTAATTTCTTTAATGCCAGATTGCATTTGAAGAAATAAACTTTCAAAGCTAACAACATCCTTTTTCTGTTTTTGTGCCTTTGATTGTATTAATCTTTTTTCAGCAACTGTACGCGCCATTTTTTCTGATTCAAAAGCCATAAATTTATCTCCAGCAGAAGGATTATCACTTAACCCAGTTATTTCAACAGGAGTACTAGGTCCAGCTTCAACAATATTTTCACCTAAATCATTTTTAAATGTTCTAACTCTACCATGAGCAGTACCAACTACAATAGGATCCCCTAATCTTAGAGTTCCATTTTGTATTAATAATGTAGCTACTCCACCAATAGCTTTATCAACGCGAGATTCAATAACAGTACCTACTGCATATCTATTAGGGTTGGCTTTTAATTCACGAACCTCACTTATCGCAAGTAATGTATCTAAAAGTGTATCAATTCCCTCTCCTGTTTTACAAGAAATATTTACAAAAGGAACATCTCCACCCCAAATTTCAGGAGTAATATTATTTTCTGCCATTTCAGTAAGTATTCTCTCAGGATTAGCTTCAGGTTTATCTATTTTATTAACAGCAACAACAATAGGAACATTTGCTGCTAAAGCATGGTCAATTGCTTCTTTAGTTTGAGGCATAACACCATCATCAGCAGCAACTATAATAATTACTATATCAGTTATACTAGCTCCTCTTGCACGCATTTCAGTAAAAGCAGCATGCCCTGGAGTATCAATGAAAGTTATTTTATTATCATTGTATTCAATTTGATAAGCACCAATATGTTGAGTTATACCACCAAATTCTTTATCAACAACATGACTGTTTCTAATATAATCAAGTAAACTAGTTTTACCATGATCAACATGTCCCATAATAGTTATAACCGGAGGACGATTAACTAAATCTTTCTCATCATCTATTATTTCATATTCTTCAAAATTAGAAATATCTTGAGTTTCTTCTTTTTTTAAAGTCTTACCATATTCTAAAGAAACTATTTCTGCATTTTCAAAATCAATAGATTGATTAATAGTAATCATTAATCCCATCCCTATTAATTTTTTCATAATAACAGTTGCATCAACTTCTAATTCTTTTGCAAGATCACCCAAAGTCATACCATCTTTGTAAAGTACAACATTTTCATCTTTTGCATTATTAGATAATTTTTCTTTATTTTTATACATTGCTTTTTTATTTTTTAAATAATCATTCTTATCTTTTTCATTAACTGTCTTTTTCTTAACTTTCTCACGTTTCTTAGTATTATTATCTTCCTCAGCTTGTAGTTTAGAATCCAACATAATATTTTCTACAGCTTCATCCAACTCATCTGCATCATTATAATCTAATTCAGTTTCAGTACTAATTAAATTCATTGTATTATCAAGCATAATAATACCATCTTCATCTAAATAATCATTACCACTACTAACCTTAATATCAAGTTCTTTACATTTTTCTAGTACTTCTTGAATTGAAAATCCTGATTCATTTGCATAATCTTTTACTGTCATAAATTATACCTTCTTTCTATTTTTTTATTAATTTTAAAACATCATCATATATTTCTTCACTAACATCAGTTTCCAAATATTTATTTAATATTTTACCTTTACGCGCCCTTTCAATAACACTTTCATCTAATTTTAAATAAACACCTTTACCATTTTTTTTACCTGTTTCATCAACAAAAACTTCATTATCTTTATTACGTACAATTCTAATCAATTCCTTTTTAGGTAATTTTTCATGTGTTACAACACAAGTACGCATAGGAATTTTTCTTTCTTTCATAATATCACCCTTTTAATAAATTATTTTATTGATTAGCTTCTTTGTTTATATCATCCATAGTTTTTATATTAATTCTAAATTTAGTTAATTTACTAGCAAGTTTAATGTTAATTCCATTTTTACCTATTGCAAGTTTTTGATTATCCCCTTCAACTATTGCTAATGCTTCTCTATTTTTTGTATTATCAACTATACTAACAATAACATCCTTAGCAGGACTTAATGCATTTTTTATATATTCAGCTTCATCATCACTATAAAGTACTAAGTCAACTTTTTCTCCATTCAACTCATCAAGTATACTTCCAATACGACTACCTTTTTCTCCAATACAAGTTCCAATAGCATCTATATTAGGATTTAAGCTAGAAACACTTACTTTACTTCTAACACCAGCCTCACGAGCAACACCATGAAGCACAAGTATTCCTTCTTTAAACTCTGGTATAAAAGTTTCAAACAATCTTTTAACAAAACCGTAATGTTTTCTAGTACATTTAATAAGTGGACCTTTAGTAGTATTTTCTATTTTATTTATATAAACCCTTATACTACTTCCCATTTTTAATGCTTCTCCAGGAATAATCTCACTTTTTGGTAAAATAGCTCTTGCACGACCTAAATCAACATAATAATTTTTAACATCTTCCATCAATAAAGTACCAACCATTATTTCATTTTCTTTATCTTCAAACTCTTTCATGATACTTTCTCTTTCTGCTTCTCTAACCTTTTGTGTTAAAACTTGTTTAGCAGTAGAAGTTGCTATTCTTCCAAAATCTTGTGGAGTAACTTCCTCTTGAAATACATCTCCAACTTTAGCATCTGGATGTTTTTCTATTATATCTTCTAATAATACTTGAGCATCTTCATTAATATCAGGTTCAGTAAATTTAGTATTACCTTCTTCATCAATATATTCTTCGCCATCATGATATTCATCAACAACAACATAATATGTATAAACTCTTATATCTCCAGTTTTTCTATCTATCTCAACTTTAACATTAGTTTTACCTTTAAAATTTTTCTTATATGCAGTTAAAAGAGCTTGTTCCATTCCTTCAAAAACTACATCTTCACTTATTTCTTTCTCTTCTGTTATATGTTTAACAGCTTTAATAAATTCCTTACCGTTCATTTTATCCTCTCTCCTTACTAGATATATCTAAAATATATTCATCTTTAATTAAATCATATTCATCCAAAATAGGATTAATTATATTAGTTGCCTCAACAATAGTATCTAAATCAATACCATTTATTCTATCAAGAACTATATTTAAAAAATAATACTTACCATTTTTAACATACTCTATAGAATCTACAACTAAATCCAATTTACTTATAGGTTCACTAATAATTTCTTTAATTATTTCTAATGTTTTATCCATATTCCCTCCAAACATTAATAAAAGTGGGATATTCTGCCCACTTAAATCTGTCAAAAGTATTATAACATAACTATTTAAATATGCAAAGTTTTTTTATTAATTCGATTAATTTTTCTAACTTTCTTAGTTATATTTTTTTCTATTTTTGATTTCAATATAATAAATTCATTTTTATCACTATAATAAACTTGTTTTAACAAACATAAAAATTCAGAATATGAAAAGATATCTAATAATAATAAATCTGCTAAAAACTCATATTTATCTACATCCACATTATAATAATTACAAGAATCTAAGACATTATTTAAATTACTATCATATTCTATCTTTAGATATTTCGATAATATATAATCTAAATTAGTAATATTATTATAAGGTTTATAATATTTTTTTGATAACAATTTTAAATAAGCTATATTTTTTTGACATTTTTGTCTTATTCTTTCAGAACTACAATTATAATCTTTAGAAATCTCAGAATAATTATCTCTATAGTAATAATGTTTTAAAAGCATTTCTATTTCATTTTTATCTTTAATATTTTTTAACAAGTCAGTTATAAGTTTTTTATCATCTAATTTATTAATATTTTCATCTAGTGTACTAATATTAACATCATCCAAATCACTCAAACTACAATTCTGAACATCATAATCATTTTTCTTCATTTTATAAGATAATAAATTAAATAAATAATACCTACCTTTTAACATCTTACCTTTAACAAAATTCATAAAAGAAACTTTATCTTCATAGCAAGATAAACAATTTAAATTATTAAATATTTCATTAACTATAGTAACTTTTAAAAATCTTTTAAGAATATCAGAAAAGTTATCTTTATTTGATTTACTCAATAATTTATATGCACACTCCAACCCAACTATAAATAAGTCTTCTTTATTATTTATAAATTTAAAATCATTAACTAAAATATCATTAATTAAATCAAGGTTTTCTTTCAAAAGTTCATCTTCTATTTTACCATTCATGTATAACACCCACTTATTTCCTTTTTTCGAAAAAATATGTTACCAAAAACTCATCTATAAGTCAAATTTTTTATTTGACAAACAAGTATTCTTATGTGTATAATATTGATTGCTTAGTGGCAGTTTGTTTTAAATTTTAATAATGTGTTTATTTCTAGTACCTAGTAGCTTGCTGCCAAAGTGAAAGAATAAATAACACCCTATTAACAATTTAAAATGTCTTTAAGTAATAAAAAGAAAGGAGATTATTATGTCAAGATATACTGGACCTCAATACAAAAAATCACGTAGACTTGGTTTTTCTACTTTAGAAAATGGTAAAGAATTAGCTCGTCGTCCTTATGCTCCTGGTATGCATGGAACTGGAAGACGTAAAAAAGTTAGTGAATACGGAATCCAATTACAAGAAAAACAAAAAGTTAGATTTATGTATGGTTTAAACGAAAAACAATTTAGAAGAACTTTTGATAAAGCTTCTAAAATGAACGGTATAGCTGGTGAAAACTTCTTAAGACTTCTAGAAAGTAGATTAGATAACTTAGTTTATAGAATGGGACTTTCAACTACTAGACGCGGTGCTAGACAAATAGTTAACCATGGACACATTTTAGTTAACGGAGTTAAAGTTGATATTCCAAGTTATACTTGTAAACCTGGTGATGTAATATCTGTTAAAGAAAATAGTAAAGAACATAAAGCAATATTAAATACTATTGAATTAAATATCAAAACTCCTGCCTACGTAGAATTTGATAATAAAAAATTAACAGGTACTTACTTAAGATTACCAGAAAGAAATGAATTAAATGCTGATATTAATGAATCATTAATCGTTGAATTCTATAATAGATAGTATTAAAAAAAGTTGAGTTATTCCTCAGCTTTTTTTGTTACTAAATCATAATAATTATATTTAATTAAGTATTTACTCATGCTAACTCTATTAGCAACAATACTATTCATATTATTTATATAATCTAGATCTGCATCCCCAGCAAATATACCAGTAACACTATTATATTTACCCTTATCACTTATCCAACTCATATTATTAAAAATACTTAATCCTTCATCATCACTTAATATATCTTTACCAATAATTAATCTAGAATCATATTTAACTCCAAACAAATTATACAATGTAGGAAGTACATCAATTTGACTACCCACCTTATCAATCTTAACTTTATCCATCTTACTATTCCATAATATAAAATTACTCTTGTTTACTAAAAATAAATCATCTCTTTCATAATCAGATATCTCATTAATATTATCCATATCTAAAGCATAGGGATAATGGTCTCCAACTAAAGCAATAACAGTATCATCTAACTTACCACTCTTTTTTAACCTTTTTATCAAATTTAAAAGTGCCCTATCTAATTCAATCTGCGTAGCAAGGTATGCTTTACTTTCTAAACTGTAATCCATTTCTTCTACAAATGATTTATTTTTATTTGCAATATAGTTTCCATAGTTATAATCCATGTGCCCACTAACAGTTGCATAATATACAAAAAACTTATCATCATTAATATAATCATCTACAGTACTATTTATCATATCAACATCACTTTGTGGCCAAACAGTACAATCTATCCTAGTTTCTAATCCATTACCACAACCTAAATAATTATCTAATCCAATAGATTTTAAATATTGATTTCTATTTTGAAAATCATATTGATTATCATGATAAGCATAAGTATTATAATCCATATCTTTAAATCTATTTCCTATTCCCCATTCATAGCTATTCTTACCATTTCTCCAAACTTTACTCAACATTTCTATATTAGGATATAATCCAGTTAATTCTTGATATTCTCCTCCTATCGTACTGAGTACCAAAGGACTATAAAAATTATTAAAAACAAAGCCATTATTAACTAACTCATACAAAGTTGGAGTTAATTCTTCATTAACAGCAATAGAATTAAAACTCTCAGCCATAAATAATATTAAATTTTTATCTTTAAAATACTCACTATATTTATTTTTATAAGTACCATTTTCTTCTTTAAAATAATTATGCATCCTAAGTAACGTCTTATCAGTTTCTTCACTAATCAATTTGTCAAAATCTACATCTATAACATTTTTATCATACTTAGTTTTAATATTTACATTTTTATTTACACTAACAACTTTATCTTTAAAACCAAACATACTTCTTTTAATATCAAGTAATGTACTAGGAATAACACCTACATACTCTTTATACAAACTACTATTATCTACATTGTAATATAAATTATTTAAACTACTATTTAACATTACACTTAAGCAATATATATTATAACTATTCAAAATAAATATTAAATACAACACCATATTTCTTTTATTAATCTTATTATATTTCATATATTTACTTATAAAACAAATTATTATAAAAGGAATAAACATAATAAATATATAAAATATATTATGATATATATAATTAAACATTTCTTTATAAAAACTATTTAAATTACCTGCCATTCCAACACTCTTAATAGAAAAATATACATTAAATATTTTTTTAAATACTATTTCTAAGCTAAAATATAAACAAATAAAAAACACAACTATTTTATTTACTAAACTTCCCTTTTTATAGAATAATCTATTAATAAACATCAATACAAAAGTTATAAACATTAAATATATAAAACTATACAAGTTCTTATAACTAAATGTACTTATTCCAAATATCCTAAACATTAATTCTAAATATATTAAACATATATAATATTCTAAAAATAGTTTTATAGTATCTTTCCTCATAATACATCTCCAATAATCTATATTATATAATATTTTTATCAAACAAAAAATATTAAATTAATGATATAATAAGATTTATCAAAAGAAAGGAAATAATAATGGAAAAAGAAAAACTAAATCATAAATTAAATTTAATATTAAAAACAATTAAATATAATGGATATGCTTATTTGTTTATAATTTCAAATGATATAAATATAAGAAATTATTTTTTTAAGAACATTTCAACTTTAGAAAGTATAGTTATTATTGACGACAGTAAAATCGTAGACGACAACATAATAATAGATAATATTATAAAGAAAAAAAACATTTTATTAACTAACATAAATATAAATAATATTGATTCTTTATATTATAGATTAGTATTTAAAAGAGAATTATTATGGGATAACAATAAAACAATTATTATAATTTCAGATGAAAAAACTATTCTTCCTCTACTACAAACAAATCAATCATTAGCAAGTGTCTCTTCTTTTCAATTTATAGATGATTACATAAATGAAAAAGAAACAAAAAAAAAATTAATTAAAGACAAAGATTCATATTCTCATTAATTAATTTTTTTATTGCTTATAAACTTTCTTAATATCATTTACTAATATTTGATATTTATCATATCTTTTTTCTACTCTACCATACACATTAACTATATCTCCTATTTTTATATCATTTAATAATTTAAATTTATTAGGAAAAATAATTAAATCAGCATTATCAGTTTCATCACTACAAACTAAGAAAGCCATATCAGCATCATCCTTAGTTTTTATTTTCATCATTTCATCAACTAATAAATATAGTTTAACAGATTTATCAAAAAAATCTTTTAAATCTATTAATTTAATACTATTATTATATTTAACTATAGGATGGTCTGATAAATAAAAACCAAAAACATCTTTTTCATACTTTATAAGTTCTTCACTATCATATTCTTCATAATATTCTAAATTAGGAACGCTAACAAACATATCATCACCATCACCAGAAAGTTCACTGTAATCTATTGCATTACTTAAATTTTCCATCATAGTATGTCTATTAATACCAAAAGAATCTAAACAACCAGACATTATTAATAATTGAATAGTTTTTTCTCCAACACCATTAACATTAACTTTTCTTACAAAATCAAAATAATCTTTAAACTCATCTTTTCTTACATTTACTATTAAATCACTAACACTAGTTCCAATAGTTTTAATTATATTAAATGGCAATAATATTTTATCATCTACAACTTTGTATTTGCTACTACTTAAATTAATATCAGGTTTACATATATTAATATTCATTCTTTTTAAACATCCTAAATATTCTTTTGTTTTCAAATCACTTCCAATATTATGATTCAATAATGCTTCATAAAAATATATTGGATAATGAGTTTTTAAAAAACACATTTCATAACCAATCAACGCATAACTAACTGAATGACTTTTATTAAATCCATAATTTGCAAATTTAATAATTAAATCATATACTTTTATAGAAGTTTCTTCACTATAGCCATTATTAACAGAATTAGTAATAAATTTGTTTTTTTCCTCTTCAATAATATTCATTTTCTTTTTGCTAATAGCACGTCTAATTAAATCTGCTTCAGCAAAAGAATAATGAGCCATTGTAGAAAGTATTTGCATTATTTGCTCCTGATAAATAATAATACCATGAGTACTTTCAAGAATAGGTTTTAAATCATCACTAATATAATCGACTTCTTCTTTACCATTTTTTCTAGCTATATAACTATCAATATTTGCCATTGGACCAGGTCTAAATATAGCAATAGCAGCAATTAAATCAGAAAAATTACTAGGATTTAATTTTCTCAAAAAATTCTTCATTCCACTACTTTCAAATTGAAAAACGCCACTAGTATTTCCTTTAGAAAATTCTATATATGTTTTTTTATCATTTAATGGTACTGAATGTATATTAATTTTTCTACCTATTTTATTTTCAACAGATTTCATAATACTATCTAATATAGTTAAATCTTTAATAGCAAGAAAGTCCATTTTCAATAATCCTAATTGTTCCAAATACTCCATTGTATAGCCAGTCAAATAATTATTATCACTCTTTATAACAGGAACTAAATCAGTTAAGCTAACACTACTAATAACTACACCTGCAGCATGAGTTCCAATTTGTCGTTTTATACCTTCTAATTTCATAGCAACATAATATGCATTCTTTAAATTACTATATTGTTCTATCATCTTTTTTACATTATCATTTAAATTATCTTTTAAACTTTTTTTAGCCTCTATAAAATTACTTAATCTATCAACTATCTTACTATCAACTTCTAAACATTTAGAAACATCTCTAAGTACTTGTTTACTACCCAAAGTACCATATGTCATTATATTACTAACTTTATCTCTTCCATACTTACTAACAACGTAATCAATTACTTTATATCTTTTAGTAGCATCAAAATCTATATCAATATCTGGCATAGTAACTCTTTCAGGATTTAAAAATCTTTCAAATAATAAATTATATTTAATAGGATCTATTTCAGTTATACCTAATGTATAACTAACTAAACTACCTGCAGCGCTACCCCTTCCAGGCCCAACCATAATATCATTTACTTTAGCATATCTTACATAATCATAAACTATTAAAAAATAATCAACATATCCCATATTCTTAATTACATTAAGTTCATACTCTAATCTATTCTTATATTGATCACTAACTTTATTATTAAGTCTTTTAATAAGTCCTTTATTACATAATTTTTTTAAAAAATCATAACTATCATCACAATATTTAGGTATATATTTTTTATCAGAACAAATATTAATATCAATCATATTACTAAACTGTATAGTAGTACTAATATCAAACTCATCATAATTTTTACCAATTACATTATTACTATAATCAAGAAAACTATAATCACTAATAGTTAAACCTTTATCTATCATATGTAAATAATTTACATACTTAACACTATCTTTATCTAAACTATACACTTTATTTATTGATACTACATTGTTAGTAACACCTAAACTATCATTTAATTCATCTTTATTTATATAACTAATATATTTATCAACAATGTTAATTTTATTATATAATTCTTTTGATTTACATGGTATAACACATATAATATTATCTGTATAAAATCTCTCATTAAATAAATCTACTAAACCTTCATAATTTTTAGGATACAAATAATATTCTAAAGAATCTGTTTCTTTTATTAAACCAATAATAGGTTTTATATTATTATTTTTACATTTAGTATAAAATTCCATAGTACCATATAAATTATCATTTAATATACCAAGTACTTTTATATTATTATTATTTGCATATTCTACCAAATTATCTATTTTAACTAAACTATTTAGTAATGTATAATCTAATACTATTCCTAAATTAATATAATTCATATAGCACGACCTTTCTAAATTTATTATACAATAAAAACTAGTCCTTAACTAGTTTAAGTTATTAATTTTTGTTTAATTATAAGTCATATTATTTTTATAATATTTAAAAATATTAATATATTATGATTTTTATAAAAAAATTAACAAAAATATAATAAATTTATCAAAAAAATAATTTTAAGTTCAAAAGTTGTTTGACTTTGTATTTCATTTATGATAAACTAGGTTAGAATTCTTATTAAGGAGGGAAAACTAATGGCAACAAAAGTAACAACTAAAAAACCTTTATTTGGTAACAAAAGATCTCATGCATTAAATGCTACTAAAATGAGACAAAACCCAAATTTACAAACTTATACAATAAATGGAGAAAAAGTTAGATTAACTGCTAGAGAAGCTAGAACTATAAGAAAAGCTAGCAAAAAAACTGAAAAGACTGCTTAATAAATTCGGAACTAAGTTCCGTTTTTTTATTTATTAGGTTTTATGATTTTAAATTTATCCAACAAAAAAGTATAAAGTATATCGTTCCATATATTTAATTTTCGATATATTTCTATCTTCCTACTATCTTCCTAACAGTGTATTATTTTATCAAACAAAAAATAGAATACAATATGTATTCTATTTATACCATTCATCACTAATATTTACACTAGTACTTTCAGGCATTGGATTAGGTAGATCTACTTTTACTAATAAAGGTAATTTAAAAGATGTACCAAATACTAAAGCATTTCCTGGTAAAAAAGATTTTAACTTTTCAAAAGTGCTATCAGTTATATTACTAGTTATAGATTTAATCATATTCAAATCATCTGGATAAAACATTCTTAATACCACAAAGTTAGAACATTGACTTAAACTAGTTACTGATAGTTCACTAGGTCTTTGTGTAATCATACCAAGAATAACACCATATTTTCTACCTTCTTTAGTTATTCTATCAAAAATATTATAACCCAATATATTTATATCATTATCATTTTGAACATATCTATGAGCTTCTTCCAAAATTATATGTATAGGAAAACTTCCTCTATTATCTAATCCAGTTGCAAAATCAAAAAACATTTTTGATAATATTTTAGTTAATTTTTTAGCCATTCTTTCATCAATATAATTTAAATTAAAATTAATTATTTGATAATTTCTATTACTCTTAAACAGATTTCTAACATATTCACCTTTAGAAACAAATTCTCCTACTTTAAAATATTCTTTATAATCACTATTTATTATTTGTTGTAATCTAACTTTAAGTTGATTATATAAATCATACATTTTATCACTTTTAAGAACTCCCTCACTTATAAGAGCAAATTCCATTGCATAATAAATATCATCCAAACTATATATAAAATTAGGAATACCTTTTATAGTACCTAAATCTAATTTCTTATACTTTTCTAATAAGTCAACAACATATTGTACAGAGTTCATCTTTCCTTGTTGATCTATATTTAAACATTGTCTAATAGTTCTTGTATATCCCGGTTGAGCAATCTCTGTTTCTAAATTCAAAGTTGGAGTATTATATCTAGATAACACAGCGATAACTTGATCTCTAATTTGAGTACTAGTTCTACCACTAGTTAATATGTCAAGTAAACAGCTAGCAATAATATCATTTTTATATTTCGATACATTTTCATCAGTATTTTTAAATATATATACCAACTTTAAAGTTTTTTCAAGTATTGGCAATTGATTTGGACTATTGACATCTAATAACAAAGCTAAATCATCAACACTTAAAAAGTAAGCTGGAATATTTATTATTTCACCTTCAGTTAAATCTACTTTAGTAGAATAATTTTTAAATCCCATTCCATCAATATTATTTAAACTTTTAAAAGCATTATTATACTCTCCATAAACATCAAATAAAGCTATATGAGCTCCACGAGGTAAGTTAGATGAGCTTTTATAAAATATATTCTGTAATAATCTAGTTACAGTACAACTTTTACCACTGCCAGTATTTCCTATTACAGCAAAATGATTAGAAAAGAAATTATTAAATTTACTAGTTATGCTAAAACCATCATACACTAAACTCTTTCCTATATAAAATGAATCTACGTTATCTAAATCTTGATTACCAAGTAATAATTCTAATTCACTTTTATATATTACCCTACATCCACCACTCAAATTAGGTTTTCTAACTAATCCACTTGTAAAAACATTATCATTTATTATACCAATTAATAATATATCAATAATATCTCTTTCTATATTAATTATCTCACCAACTACTTTTTTATCATTATCATTAAATATTACATGTAAATTTAAATAATTAGTATCGATAACATTAGATTTATTTTCTATTATTACATGATCATCATATATTTTTAAAATACTACCAAACATATAAAACACCTTCTATTCTATATACATTCTAGCATATAAAAGTTTAAAAAAAAAGAGGTTACCCTCTTTAATAAGTAAATACAGCACTAACAATGATTGCAAGTAATATGAATAGTACTAACACGATGAAGAAATCACCGAATTTATTATTACCTCTAGCTGTAGTGCTTGCACTTGTACAAGTTGATTTATTCATATATAATCCCTCCTTAAATGAAAGCCCCTACTATGATAATTAATAAAATAAATAGTACTAATATGAATGCAGCAGCTCCAACGCCACCGTTATTAGCACAGCATCCTCCGCGGTTCATAAAACCCCTCCTTTTCATTACTCACTTTATTTTATGGCAAATCACACTTTTTTGTGAGTATTTTATTGTAATTTTATGATTATCAAGTTATAATAATATTTGTAATTAAAAGAAAGGAAGATAGATTTGAAAAAGAAAGTTTTAGTTACTATATTGATTGGTTTAGCAATGTGTGGTTGTGGTAAAGTATCAAAATTAAAAAATAGTGAAGAAGCCGTAGTTAAATTCGATAAATTAGATGGAATTAGTGTAGATTCATTATATGACAATTTAAAAGATAGATATGCTATAAGTATATTAATTGATATGATTGATAAAGAAATATTATTTAAAGAATATAAAGATAAGTTAAATGACGCTGAAGATTACGCTGATGAACAAGTTAAAAATTTAAAGAAAAATTATGACTCTGATGAAGAACTATTAAATGCTATAAGAAGTTATTATGGCTATAATACTTTAAAAGAATTTAAAGAGTACATAGAATTAAATTATTTTAGAGACTTAGCAACTGACGACTACGCAAAAAAACAAGTTACAGATAAAGAAATAGAATCTTATTATGATACTGATATTGTTGGAGATATCGAAGCAAGTCATATTTTAATAACTGCAGATGTTAAAGATGATGCAACTGATAAAGAAAAGACAAAAGCTGAAGAAAAAGCTAAAAAAACTGCAAAAGAAGTTATTGAAAAGTTAAATAATGGTGAAGACTTTAGTGAGTTAGCTAAGAAATATTCTAAAGATGACTCTAACAAAGATAAAGGAGGAGCTTTAGGAAAATTCAACAAAGGTGATATGGAAGAAGCTTTTGAAACTGCTGCATATGCATTAAAAGTTGATGAATACACTAAAGAACCAGTTAAAACTTCTTATGGATATCATATAATTAAAAAGACTAAAGAATATGATAAAAAAGAACTTAAAGATGTTAAAGAAGATATTATTAAAACTTTAGCAGAGAAAAAAGTTAATGAAGATAAAACTATTTCTATAACTGCATTAAAAGAACTAAGAAAAGATAAAGGTATGAAAATAGAAGATGATGAATTAAAATCTAGTTATAATAAATATATAAACTCTTTATATAATTATTATGCTACTTCAACTACAACTTCATCAAACAATTAATTATACTAAAAAATGGTCTAACACTGGACCATTTTTTTTATATTGTAATTTCAACCGCACCACTTAATTTAATTTTATCAGATAATAA
>URLV01000017.1 GCA_900548725.1 uncultured Mycoplasmatota bacterium | reverse complement strand
ATTATATCAAAAAGCCGCACCCTAGTGGTGCGGTTCAAATTTCAATTTAGGAAAATTTTTCTATAGAAAAATTTTACTTTTTCTAACCTAATTAAATTCTACTATAAATTTTGTATCCTTGCAATAGTTTCGATAATATTTTTTAAAAAAACATTTTTAGCATTACTAATACACTTATAAAATTATTTAAGAAATGTAGTCCTACAGTAAAGAATATATTATCTTTTTTATAATAGACGTATGAGAAAAACATCCCCATTGTAACATAACTAATAGATTGTATTATACCAACTGGCAATGTTACTCCATCGCTTAATGGAAATACATGTAATATCCCAAATAAACTACCACTTATGATAATATATAACCATTTATTATCAATAACTTTTTTAAATGCCAATCTAAATATGCCTTCTTCATAAAACGGTCCTAAGAAAGCTACTGAGATAAACATTAATAGCGGTGCTGCTTTAATATAATCTTCTAAAATACTTTGATTAACACTTACTATATTCTCAGTTCCTAACCCACACAATACCATTATTATAGAGCTTAAAATACTAACTAGATATTTTACTATAATAAATATTAAAAATGTTTTAATAATATAAATTATATTATTTTTAAAATCTTTTTTTAAGTTTTTAAAATCTTTTTTTATAGTATCTTTATAAAGTATTAATAATAATATAAATAATATGAAAGAAACTATAAATTGATATAAAGTATTACCAAATAGACCTATTTTATTTTTATCTATATTAAATACATTTAAAAATAAGCTTGTAATATTGCTTATTGAAAAAAAGAATACTAAACATAATAATAATTTTAATGTATTATAAATTTTATCTTTTAACATAATTACCACCCTATATATTTTATTATTACACCACTAGAAATTAAATATAAGCCATAAAGTATTATACTAAACCATATACTATTATTTTTTTTATATAATATTGCAAGTAAACTAAATAATAAAAATGTACTTAATGAATTTATTATTAAATAAGTAACTGTTCCTCTTAATGTTAAGGCATAACATATACTTGCTAGTAATCCACTTAACAAAGTAAACGTATCATCTCTTCTAGTAAGCTTATCAATACTTAAGAATATTATAGAACAATATAAAAATGGTGTTATTATATAATCTTTGATAATTTTAATTACTAAATATATATCAAGTCTTTTATCAAATATATTATAAAAACTGTTATGTATTATTTTTACTTTAAATATATCTCCCAAATAATTTATAACATAATTAAATAAGTACATAACAAGCACTAAACCTATTAAAGATATAACCATTATTAATGTACTTTTAAATATATTACTATCTCTCTTACTATGTTTAAAATCTTTTTTATATAATATAAATATAATAAAACACATCACTAATTTAATTACTATATCTATTATCATTCTAACTACATTACTATAATTATTAATATTAAAATGTATTAAACTAAGTAATCTATAAGCATATGTTTCAAAATATACTAATAATATTACACTTAGTATAATTCCTATTATACCTGATAATTTTTTATTCATATATTACCACCTTGATACCTTATACATTAATAATATAATACATGGTAATTTTTTTCAAGGCTATTTTTTTATAATATATATTTTATTATTTTCATAGAATGAATAGAATACATCATTTAATAATATTTTTTTATTATGTAAATTATTTATTAACCAAGATTCACTTTTATTAATATATTTTAATGTTTCATATTGTATTTCAGTATCTATAACTAGTGGCATAGGAAAATCACTTTTTGTTTTTAATATATTATATTTAAATATACTTAGTTTACCGTTAGGTTCTAATATTGCATATTCAACATCATTTATTGACTTAATACTTTTTTGTCTTAATTCTAATAATATATCATCTAAACTATATCTATTTTTTATTAACTCTTTATAATTTATTTTTCCATTGCTTATAATAATACTTGGTTTACCGCCCATAAGATTATTAAATTTTCTTGATTTTAATGAAAATTTTGCTAATATTATTTCTAATATAACAAGTGCAGTAATTGGTATAATTGCTAGTACTATGGAATCATTTATATTTTCGATACTTATTGCAATTAATTCTGCCATTAGAATAGATACTATTAAGTCTATAACTTCTAGTTGGCTTATTTCTCTTTTCCCCATTATTCTATATGCAAATACTACAAAAAAGTAAAAAAATATTGTTCTAAATAAAGCATTTAATATATCCATGATATCACCAATTATATTATGGTATATTATTTAATTTTCTAAACAAAAAAAGTACTTATTGTACTTAATTTTATTTTTTTGAACCTTTTAGACCATTAAAATTCTTTAAAATATTTGTATCAAAGCAATAATTCTTTTTTTGTTTATTTTTATATTCTTTAATAGCAAGTGTAATTAAATTATCTAGCAATTCTTTATATTTTTTTCCTAATGGCTCCCATAAATAGAATGCAAGTGATCCTGGTATTGTATTAGGTTCATTAACATAATATTCATTTGTTTCTTTATTAATTAGATAATCTATTCTACATACTCCACTTAAATTTAAAACTTTAAATACTTTTAAAGAAGTACCTTCTATTTCTTTATATAATTTTTTATCTATATTAGCAGGTATTATTCTATTAGTACTAGCTATTCCTTTTGATTTTCCACCACCATTAACATACTTATCACTATATGTTAATATTGAATTATCAGTAATTACTTCTTCTATCATACTAACTTGTTGATTTTCGTAATTTCCAAGTACACTACAATTAACTTCTATTAAGTTATCAACTGCTTTTTCAATTATAATTTTAGTATCGTATGTTATGGCTTCATTTATTGCATCTTCTATTAATTTTTCACTTTTTACAAAGTTTATACCTACACTACTACCTAGGTTAGCGGGTTTAACTACAACGGGATAACCTAATTTTTTTATTTCTTTTAAATATTTTTCTTTTTCATTCATGTAATCAGTATCATAAAACCATACATAATCTACAACTGGAATATTTTCACTTTTTAATATTTGTTTTATAACAACTTTATCTTGTCCTACACTTGCAGATAGAACATTTGGTCCAACAGTTGGAATACCTATTGTACTTAAATATCCACTTAATGTACCATCCTCTACATTTTGTCCATGAACTATTGGAAATGCGACATCTATTTTTTCTACAACTTTATTTAAAACACCTTTTGTATTTATTAAACAAAATTCATTATCTTTTTTACATAATGTAACACTTGTTGATTTTTTTATTAAAGCATCAATATCTTTATATTCTTCTATATAACCTATTTTACTCCCAGTATACCATACTTTATTTTTGCTAATATAAATAGGTACTACATCATATTTTTCTTTATCTATATTATTAATTGCTTGTATAGCACTTATTATACTAACCTCATGCTCTACACTTTCTCCACCAAAAATTATACCAACTTTTATTTTCATATAAATCCTTCTTTCTACTTTTCATTAAATATATCAGGTAAATCATTTTCTAGTAATATATATGAACGTTTATTTTTAACTTTTATTTTATCAATAATATCAAAAGCTTCTTTTACATCGTTTATTAGAAATATTTTATCATTTTTATATTTTTTTTCTTTTAAACCATCTAATATTGGTTCAGTTTGTTTTTTTCCTACTAAAATAACATAATCTGCTACTTCACTTATATATTCGCCAAATTTTTTATTCAAATTATATTGTTCATCACCAAGTTCTATCATACCAGGAGTAACAACTACTTTTAATCCATCCATAAGTTTTAAAACATCTAATGCCATTTTAGAACCTACTGGATTTGAATTATACGCATCATCTATTATTGTTCTATCACCCATATTTTTTATTTCTAGTCTATGTGTTATAGGTTTGATTCTTTTAACTCCTAATTTAATTTCTTCAAAGCTCATATTCATTACATATCTTGAAAAAGCAACTGCTTCTAAAATATTATAAACATTACTATTACCTAATAATATTGTATTAAAGGTATGCTTTATATTTTCTTTTTTAAAATATATATCAAACGACATACCATCTTTACTAGCTTTTATATTACTAGCGTATAAATCAGCATTTTCATTTTCTATACCAACCCATAAAACTTTAACGTTATTTTTTATTTTATAACTAACTTGATATTCATCATCCATATTTAATATTGCCAATCCATCAGGTGGCAATGATTCTATAAGTTCAAATTTACCTTTTTGAATGTTTTCTCTACTTCCAAATGTATCTAAATGTGCAGTACCTATACTTGTAATTATTCCATATTTAGGTCTAACTAAATTACATAGTAGTTTTATTCTACCTCTTTTAAATGCACCCATTTCAGTAATAAATACATCATTAAATTTATCTAAATAATTATTTATAGTCAAAATCAAACCATATTGAGTATTATAATTCTTTGGAGTACACATAGAGTTATATTTAACATTTAAAATATCATTCAATATATTTTTGCTACTAGTTTTACCATAACTACCTGTTATACCAACTACATTTAAATTTTTATATGATTTAATTTTATTTATTGCCTTATTCTTATAATATATAAAAACACATTTCTCTATAGGTTTATTAATAATATTAGAAAGTAATATTATATAAAAATTTAAACTAATAATTAATGAATAAACAAAATTAAATATATAAATATTCTTATTAAATAAATATATTATAAATGGTATTAAATATAATATTATATTAGTAACTATCATTCTTTTAACTCTACTAGTTACTTTAAGTGGTATCTTTACTTGTTCTTTATTTATATTATTTTTTTCAATAAAATATAATAATATATAACAAATATTTATGACAACTATATACTTGTTTTTAATACATATATTTAATATATTAACTAATAGTATAATAATATCCAATTTAAAAACATTATTTAAATTTTTATTACCCCATTTTATGTATCTATTATTTTCATTATAAAAATTTTGTTGTAATATATGTAAGTTTTTTTTACTTCTAATTATTATATATAATAAAGAAAGCAACATATTAAAAAATATTATATACATTTTTTACCTCCTACTTGATGAAATTATTTATTTCATTACATACTTCATCTAATTTTTCTAAGTAAGCATAATGAGTACAATTTTCATACACTACTAGTTTACTATTTTTTATTAATTTATTTAATTCATATGCTCTATTTATTGGCACTGCTGTATCTTTATCTCCCCATATTAATAGAGTTGGACAATTTATTTTTTTTATATCTTCTAACATATCTATATTTATTGATTTTACTAAAACACCTCTCATTATTTCACTTGCGTTTTTGTAGTCAGTTGAACCTATATATTTTTTCATTATATTTGCAATAGGTTTTAAAATAGATTTTTTTTTCATAAATTTATAAATTCTTGTTTTTAATGGTAATTTATTTAGTTCTTTACAATATGGACTACCTAAACATATTAATTTATCTAAATTATACATTGATGCATATATAAGTCCTATTCTTCCGCCAAATGAATGTCCTATAATAGCAATATGTTTTAAATCTAAATCGGATACAAAACAATTAATACATTTTGCATAATCATATACGGACCATGCATAATCTGGTTCATTAGATTTACCAAATCCTGGTAGGTCAATATTTAATACATTATAATTATCATTAATTTTATTTGCAATTGGTTGCATCATTTCTATATTTTGACCCCATCCATGTAATAATATAACAGTATTCTTACTTCCAACATCTTTAAAAGTATAATTAATTTTAGTATTCATTATATTTTTAAGCATACAACACACCTTCTTATAATATTATATTTTAAAATCAAAATAATTAAAATATAAAACATAAAAAAAGTGTAAAATTTATACACTTTATTAGAAAAATTTATCTATATTTTTAGGAACTTTATCTTTTTTTATAGTATCTATTATTTTTTGTTCTTTTTCTAGACTTACACTTTTTCCAGTTATTTTAGATAAATCACGTATAATACTTCTAAGAACTGTCTCATCTTTCATATTATCTTCATTTAATCTTTTAGCTAAATCTACTAATGTATCTTTATCTACATTAGTTTTATTTTTTACTTTTCCAAAAAATTCATCGTTTAAGTTCATACATACCCCCACTTAAGTATATGTTTTGTTTTTGGAAATGTTATTATTTTTTCATATTATTACAACTAATCCAATTCACAATAATTATTTTTTATATTTATTTTATAAGGGCATTCTTCTGTACCTGAAGTCTCATTTCCATTTTTTGAACAATCATCTTCAACCAATTCAACGTTTTCTCCTAATTTCAATGCAAAAATTGGATATAAATATATATCATGACCATCACTATCTTTAATTAAGTTTGTTCTCGAAGTTGAATTACCTGAAATATCTCTATATTGAGTATAACCATAAAAGAAATTTGTAGGCAACCAAGAAGTGCCATCATCATAAGTATTTTGTATTTCGTGATACAAAATGATTCTTGCATTCATTGTAGTATCATATTCGCCACTCGAACTACGAAGTTTCAAAGTTGTATACGCTGCTATATGTTGAGAGTCAACAATAGAAATTGTAAAATTTTTAAATTCTACAAAACAATTTGAATTTAACTTAATTCCATAACAATCGTCTAATTGCCTAGCCATACTATCATCACTATTAATATTAATATTTTCACACACCCTATATCTTCCAATCTGACTAGCACCAAGTTTATCAGCAACTATAAGGTTTATTTTATTTTTGTCTATAGATAATATTCTAAATTTAATATCAGTAGTTTCAGTATATGAAATTCTTTTAGAAAGACTATCAAAATTTACCCAATTATTTGGATTTGCACCCTTTGCAATATATTGATTTGAATTTATTGTTATCAAATTATTTATTATTGTAGTATCACCACCAATAATGGTAGAACCATCTTGACCATCCTTACCATCATTTGCTTTATTGTAAGTACATATATATATTGCTTTTGATTCGTCCCAACTAGTTTTAGTACTTATATCTACACAATCTTCTTCATTTCCTGTAGGAGTTGATAAAGCTGTAATTGTGTACTGATTTTTTATATCTTTTTCAGATAAATTAGTACCCTTCAAGCTTAATAATCCTTCATTAACTAAAACTTTAATTGGCAAATATAAAGCATTTTGTTTTTCATATAATTGATTTTGTGCTTCATTATTAGTTTCAATATAAACCTGTGTTGCCTTTATAGCTTTATCAGTAATTTGTTCTAATCCTTTTTTGACTAAATTCTTATTTACTAAATGTATTCCTACAATACTTCCTACTGCTATTACTGTAAGCATTCCAACACATATTATTATTTCTATTAAAGTAAAACCTTTTTTATTTTTCATTAAATTACTCCCACGCAAGACCACAATAATTATCTTCTTTAATATTAATTTTGTACGGACAGTCCACCGAACCTGCAGTTGTAGAATTAGCACAATCTTCTTTTACTAATTCAACTTTATCACTTAAAATAACTCTGAATATTGGATATACATAACTATTATTACCATTGTAATTATAATCAATATCATATTTATATCCGCTTGATGTTAAAGCAGAACCAAGATATAATGAATTTGGAAGCCATGTAACTCCTTCTTCAAATGTATTAATATATTCATTATATAAAAGCATTCTTGAAGATGCCTTGTCTCTATTACCTACAGATGCATAAGATATAACGCCAGAAGAAACAATAGATCGTTTAACATCTTCATATTTCTTAAAACATTTTTCATTTCCGACATAAAAAAGTGAAGACTGAATTGATGAATTAATTTTCATTCCTCTAGAGCAATTTTCACCACATACATCCGGATAACTATTCGTCGAATTATAATAATATCCGCCACTACTTTTTTTTACTGTTGGACTTATATAATTTGTGTCTGTAAATATTATTTCAATTTCATTGTTTCTTATATTTAAAATTCTAAAATAACTTTCTTTTTGACCTCTATAATCTGTTGGCTTCCCCACATAACCACATTTATCTTCACGACTAGAACCTTTTGCAATTCTACAATATAAATCATCAAATTTTATCCAATTATTTGGATTTGCACCCTTTGCAATATATTGATTTGAATTTATTGTTATCAAATTATTTATTATTGTAGTATCACCACCAATAATGGTAGAACCATCTTGACCATCCTTACCATCATTTGCTTTATTGTAAGTACATATATATATTGCTTTTGATTCGTCCCAACTAGTTTTAGTACTTATATCTACACAATCTTCTTCATTTCCTGTAGGAGTTGATAAAGCTGTAATTGTGTACTGATTTTTTATATCTTTTTCAGATAAATTAGTACCCTTCAAGCTTAATAATCCTTCATTAACTAAAACTTTAATTGGCAAATATAAAGCATTTTGTTTTTCATATAATTGATTTTGTGCTTCATTATTAGTTTCAATATAAACCTGTGTTGCCTTTATAGCTTTATCAGTAATTTGTTCTAATCCTTTTTTGACTAAATTCTTATTTACTAAATTTATACCTATAATACTTCCTACAGATATTATTGCTAACATTGCTATACATATTATTATTTCTATCAAAGTAAAACCTTTTTTCTTTTTCATTTTCATACATATAACCTCTATTCTAATAAGATTATATCATTAAAAAAAAACTATAACAATATTAATTTTTATAAAATATATAAATATAATAAATTAATATATTATAGATGAAAGAAAATATGTTTAAATATAAATAATATTTAAAAGTGAAATTATACCTATTTATAAAATAAAGTATAGATATAAATATAAAATAATATATAATACTAAATATAAATTTATTAGTACTATTATTTATTATTTTTTTAAATATAATTTTATTAAAAAAATAAAGTATTAATATTATTAAAGATATATATGGTATTCTATTTAATAAAGTATCTATAATTAATATAGTAAAGTATTTATACTTAGTTAAATAAAATATATTTAATATTATAAGACAAGATAATATATTTAAATAATTATTTGTTAAGTTATCTAATATTATCATTTGATATCACCTACTATCAATACATAATTTAAATTATTAAAATCTACTACAGTATTAATCATTACTTTTTTTGATATATCACTATTGTCTACTTTAATAACTTTACCTATTAATAATTTTTCTTTTATAGTACCATATCCACTAGTGTATACTAAATCATTAACATACACTTTATCATAATTACTTATATCAGATATAGTAAATGTATTAGTTTCATAATCATAATTTAATTTACCATAACTATCATTAACTACCACACTTAAATCTTTTAAATCTTTAATAGTTGTTAATTCACTAGTTTTGTTATCTACTTTAGTAATTTTACCTATAAGACCAAATTCATTTGTAACACCCATACCAATATCAATATTGTTATCTTTACCATACTGTACTTTATATTTACCTATATTATATGATTCTTTATATACTATTTTAGATACTTTATAGTTATAGTCTATTTTATCTAAATTCTTACTAAATTCAGTAATACTATTAATTTCATTTTCTAAATATTCTATTTTTTCATCTTTTAAAGTTATAATACTTTCATAATAATTATTATCTAATTTAAATATTCCTAATACATTACCATAAAAGAAACATATATTATCTCTAAATAATATTACTAATATAAAAATAATTATATATATTCCTAATTTTTTCATATATTATTCTCCTTAAAAAAACTATAATATTCTTTTGTATTTGTTATTAAATGATCTAAAAGAGGTATTCCAACTATATTACATGAATTAATTAATATATTAGTCATTTCTATATCTGCTTTACTAGGAGTTATATCATTTGAAGGATGATTATGTATAATTATAACTCCACTAGCATTACATTTTATAGCATTATATATAATATCTCTTGGATGTAATATAGTTTGATCTTTAGTACCTATTGTAATTATTTTATAATTTATTAATCTTTTTTTATTATCTAAATATATTGCTAGTAATCTTTCTTGTTTTAAACCTATAAACATACTTTTAAAAGTATTATGTATTATATCACTATTATTTAATTTCATCATATTATTTATTTCTGTATTACTTACTCTTTTGCCAAATTCAATACTAGCTTTTATTGTTATTGCTTTAACTATCCCTACTCCTTTAATATTAGATAATTCTTCTAACGTAATATTATTTAAATCATTTATGGAACTTACTTTACTTAATATATTATTTGATACTTCTTTAACAGATGTATCCTTAGTACCAGTCCTAATTATAATAGATAATAATTCTTCATTAGTTAAATTAGTTTCTCCTACCTTAATAAGTCTTTCTCTTGGCAATTCGTTTATTGGTAACTCTTTCAATTTCATATACTTTCCTCATATCTTTCCATAATCATTTTATTTATTTCTAAAAATACAACTTCAGAATCATTGCTCATAATATTTTCATATTCATCTATAGTTTTTTTTAAATTTTTATCACTTATACTAATATTACGTATATAATAATCAATATTATTTTTATTTAAATAATTGGACATACTTTCAATATTATTATCTTTTCTTAATATTGCAACGTAAACTCTATATAATTCATTATCTTTTATAATGATAGCATTTTTATATTTTGACTTATAAGTATTTGCAAGCTCTTCTGTAGTGTATACTCCTACTTGAAATGCTTTATATGAAGTATCAAATATTTTTTTTGGATTATTAATACATATATAATAACCACTTAATATTCCTAATAAAAATATAATTATAATTTTAATAATTTTTTTCATTAAATCACCTATATTTATAATAAAATATAATATATGTTTTATTTGTCGAATTATATTGCTTTTATTAAATTTTTGTAATATAATACATATCACGCAAGGGGGAAATGTTATGCTAAAACCAGGAGAAATTGTTACACAAAAAAAGACTATGATTAATAAAGTTAATTTTGATGATAATAAGGAAAATAGACTATCTATAGTATTATTTTCATATTTAGATAAAAATAATGAATTATATTATTGTACTGTTCCTATTACTAATGCAACTAGAGGTGTACATTCTAAATTAATATCACCTAATCATGTTTATATGCCATCTGCAATATTAAGTACTACAAAATTATGCTGTGCTAAAATTGATTCTATATATTTGTATAAAGATGAAATTATTAATTCTACGGGGCTTTCTTTAGAAAAAAATCTTTTATATAGAATATATGATAAAGTTTTACATTTAGAAGTTGATGAAGTTCAAAAAGAATTATATGATTTTATAAAAATTATGATAAATGATATTATTGATAAAGAAAAAAATGAACTAAAAAAAGCATATAAAGAAAAGCAAAAATTAAAGAAATTAAAGAGAAAAGAATTAAAAAAAAATTATAAAAAGTAATATCTTAGTAACAGATATTATTTTTTTTGAATAAAATATTATTTAATACATATTATTCATTGAAAGGTTAGTGAACTTATGGAAAAGAAAGAGATTATAGAGAATATTTCAATTAGAGGACAAGGATGTATTTACTTAGGAGTTGTTGGGGCTGTTAGAACTGGAAAAAGTACATTCATAAAAAAAGTAATTGAAAATTTAGTTATTCCAAATATAAAAGATGAAAATGATAAAAAAATGTGTCTTGATGAAATACCTCAAAGTAGTACTGGTAAAACAATTATGACTACTGAGCCAAAGTTTGTTCCTTCAAATGGTGCAAATATAAAAATTGATGATTTTGAAACTAACATTAAATTAATTGATTGTGTTGGTTACGTTAGTGAAGGTGCAAGTGGTTTTCAAGATGAACTAGGCAACCCAAGATTAGTTAAAACTCCATGGTATGAAGAGGAAATACCTTTTGTAGAAGCAGCTGAGATTGGTACTGAAAAAGTAATTAAAGATCATGCAACAATTGGTATAGTTGTAACTACTGATGGTTCTATCGGAACATTGGGTAGAAATGACTATATAGAAGCTGAAGAAAAAGTAATTACAGAATTAAAAACTATTAATAAACCATTCATAGTAATACTTAATAGTACTCATCCAAATAGTGATGCGACTATAAATATTAAAAATGAAATATCAAATAATTATGATGTACCTGTAATAAATATGGACATAGAAAATATGAATGATATTGATATGACAAATATTTTAAGAAGTGCATTATATGAATTTCCTATCAATGATGTTTCTATAAAAATACCTGAATGGATACATGTACTAGATAAAAATAATGATGTTAAAAAACATTATTTATCTAAAATTAAGGAATGTGTTACTAATATAGAAAAAGTAAAAGATGTAGATAATATGATAGAATATTTTAAGGATAGCCCTTACATTAAAGAAGCTTATATTAGCAATTTAGATAGTGGTAATGGTATAGTTACATTAAATTTAAATAGTAGTGATGAATTGTATAATGAAATTTTAAAAAGTATTATGGGTGATGTAGAATTATCAAAAGCTGGACTTTTAAAAATATTCTCTGATTATTCTAATAATAGAGAAGAAACTGAAAGTATTAAAAATGCTATTAAAATGGCTAAGAATACAGGATATGGAATTGTGTATCCAACCTTAAAAGACATGAAACTGGAAACTCCAGAAATTATTAAACAAGGAAGCAGATATGGAGTTAAGTTAAAAGCAGTTGCTAGTAGTATACATTTATTAAAAGTCGATGTTGAGAGTTCTTTTGAACCTATTATTGGTACTGAACTACAAAGTAAAGAATTAATAGATTATATTATGAAAGATTATGAAACTGAACCATCAAATATTTGGAAAAGTGAAATATTTGGTAGAAGTTTAGATGAAATAGTTAAAGAAGGTATTCAAGCAAAACTTTCAATGATGCCTGAAGCGACACGTTATAAATTATCAACTACTGCTACTAAAATAGTAAATAAAGGTTCTAATAATCTAATTGCTATTGTTATATAAATTTTTTAAAACAAATAGATAAATTTATTTGTTTTTTTAATTAAAAAAGAAAGTTTGTTGCTTTCTTAAAATTTATTTTACATATACTACATATTTATCGAACGAATCTTTAAATCTATAATTTTTAGTAATATGATCATATATCTTTTTAGGAGCTTGTCCTCCTTCATAATTTTTATAAAGAATAAATTTAGTACCTACACTTAATTTATCAAAATATTTTATTGTTTCTTCTTCTCCATTATATCCCAAATTGCCGCTTAACATAACATCGTATTTATTAATATCTAAATTTAATAATAATTTATTATAATATGCTTCATACATTATAAAGTATGTATTGTTAAAATTATTGATATGTTCTTTTAATATTTTAGAGTCGTTTAAATATTTACTTTCTACCCTCTTATATTTTAATGCATTAGTTCCATATTCCATATTTATAAAAACATTTTGTAATATGGTAGACATAATAGGACATATCAATACTATTGCTAAATACTTTTTATATTTTATATATAATTTATTATCTATATTGAGTAAAATATAAAATATTAGTGGTATAGCACTATATAATAAATGTACTCCATTAAATATAGGATAACTCATTATTTGAAATAATAATATATATATAAGTTTAATATCTTTTTTCTTTTTATATAAATATATAATTAATATTATAGAAGCTACAAATATAAGTATTCCTACACCACTTCTAACATTTTTTGTAGCAAAATCAAACAAACTACCAAAAGCATAATTAATATAATCTAGTAATGTATTATTGATATAAAAATATATTAAGTATATTATATTTGGTATCATAAAACCTATAAATCTTTTTATAATCTTTTTTATATCTTTTATATAATATAATGATGCTAAAGTTAATATACCCATAGGACTTTTTGTTAAAAATACTAAACCTAATATAATACCAATTAAATAATCATTTTTATTTTCATCTTCTAATATAAATAATAAAAATAAAAACATCATACATAATAAATTATAATTTGGTATCGATATAAAAGTAATTAATATAATTGTTTCTATAAATACTTTTTTATAATATTTATAAACTATATAATATATTGTTAATGGTACTAATGTATTAAATAAAAAAAATATAATTGTATTATTACCAAATAATTTCATTAATAAACCAAATATAGTTGGAAATAAAGGAGTAATTACCATATTAAAGTCTTTATACATTTTTAAACCTTTTGCAACGTTATGACAAAAACCATAATTCCATATCAAATCGTTATTGCTAACTGCATAAAAGTTTACAAAAAAAGTAAATATAAATAACAATGTAAATATTATTAATGTTTTATATTTTTTCATTAGTATTGTTCTACCTCTAAAGGAATATTATTTGATGAATATAATAATACATTTTTACAAGAATCATCTTTATTTTTCCATATATATATTTTTAATAGTGTATAATTTTTCAATAAATAGTTAAATTGATCTCTATCAATTGGATCATAAGTAATTTTTATATTATTTATATCTTTATCTGTATTTGATAATGTTTTTAAGTAAAATTTAGTATTATCATCGATTTTATATTCATCAAATTCAACTTCATTATTTGATAAATAGTAACTATTATAGAAATAACTTGAAGCATATAATATATCATTGTCTAATTTATATACATACAAATCTTCATCATAAGTATCTACATTCATACTTGTTATAACCCCAACGTCTTTCATATCAGCATCTACTTTTTGTTTATTTAGAAAAAAGAATACGCTTACACCTATTAAAACTAGAATTATTAATAAGAATATAAATTTGCTTAAAAATGATTTGTTTTCCATAAGCATTACTCCTACTCTATATAATTATATCATCAAAAAAAAACTAAGTAAATTAGTTTCTTCTATTTTTACTAATTAATTCAATATTATTAGTAAGTTGTTTTATTCTTTCTATTATCCTTCTTGCTTTTACTTTATCTGTATTATTTTTTACCAAACTTAGATGTATTTCTAACTCTTCTAATGTAAGATTGGACGTAAAGAAAGTACTTAGATTTTGTTCCATTCTATATTGCAATATAGTACCTAGTATTTCATCTCTACTCCAAGTTGTTACTGTTTCAGCACCTATATCATCTATGAGTAATATATCTACTTTTTTTATGGATTCTAGTGTATCATTGAATGATTCTTTTGTATCAAATGTAGATTTTAATTTGTTTAATATTTCAGGATAATACATTATCATTGTTTTATAATTTTTTCTCGCAAGTTCATTTAATAATGCTGCTATTATATATGTTTTACCAGAGCCAAATGAACCATGTAAATATAATCCCTTTTTTGTATTTGGATATTCATGATAAAAGTTAGTTATGTATTTTATTAATTCTACTCTATTTTTATCATCTAAGTATATATCACTCATAGTAGCATTTTTTATATAATCACTTTCTCCAAATAATATACTTTTATTACGATTTTCTTCTTCTATTTGCTTATTTTTATACTTACAAGTTACATAATTAAATTCCAATTTGTCTTCTTCTTTTTTAGGATAATATACGCAACCTACTACTTCATTTTTACACTCTACTAAACCTTTACAACCTTCACAATTTTTTAAATCACATATTGTATGTTCTAATTTAGATGTATATTTCATTCCGACTTCTTCCGTTATTTTTAATTTATTTACTAACTTTTTAAATTTTTCATCTTTTAAAGATTTAATATACTCTTTTTTTAATAAGTTATCTAAATTGGTACTTTTATAATTATTTGTGTTTTTAAATTCTATCATCTTTATCACCTAAAATCTTTTAATAAATTTTCTAGCTCTTGTTTTTCTATTTCATCTATTTCTTTTATATCATTTTTTTCATTAAACCAAACTGGTACTTCATTAGTGTTTTTGGTAAATACTTTAGTTTTATTCTTTTTATGTTGTTTTTCTGCTCTTTTCATTGCATCGTTTGCAGTCTCAATATTACTCCTAACCCATTCCCCTGCAATTGTCTCAACATAATTTCTATTTAATTTATTATCATTTATTCTAAGCACATAATCAATTAAAACATTTATAACTGCTGGTTTCATTTTTAATTCAACAGCTAAATATTCTAATAATTTTAGATCTCTACTCGTTGGTTTTACTCCTTTATATTTTCCCATTAAGAAATCATATGGCGTTGTATTTTCAAAAACATACAACATTTTACCTCTGTTTGAAGTATCATTAAAGCCTTGTTTTAAATGCTCTGGTTGAGTTCTATATATTAACGTTGGAAGTGCGCCATTATTATTAAAATCATAATATTTTCTAATATTACCTAATAATTTTTCTTTGTTAATCATTCCATTATCATCTATAGATAGCCTTATAATATCTATCATTCTTAAATTATCAATATCGTATACAAATGCTAAATTATTTATTAATTCACGAGTTTTTTTATTAAACGCTTTATCACTTAAAATATTATTTGGAATACTTGATATTATTAAATCAAAATCTATTAATTTTTCTACATTACTTCCAAATATATTTTTATCTATAGCATCATAATTAGAATTATTACTTATACTTCTATATGTATCATTTAGTTTATGTGATATATCTATATAATCTTTTGTATCTATATTAGTTTTTTTATAAAATAATACTAATTCATTAAAATCTTTTTCTCCAATATTACTCCTTAATATAGTACTTAATACTGGATGTGTAAAAAAACTATTTGGTGTTAAAGGACTATATATTTCATAAATATAATTATTTTGATTATCATTCTCTTTAAATAATGTTTTAATTAATCCCACTGCTTCTAAACAATCTCTTGATTTTTTTATTACATCTAACCCATTTTTTAAACTTATCATCAAATGATGGTGAGAATATTCTAAACTTATTCTTTCAAATTTATCTAAATCACTTATTAAAGTAAAATACAAACTAACCGCAACAGGCCCTATTATAGGTTGATATAAATCAACAATAATTTTTTTATCAGATTCATTTAAAATAGTTTTGTTTACTACTTTATATGTATCTGCTGGCAAAAGAGTTATTTGTTTCATCATATCACTTCCTTAAATATATTTTATATTACTTATATATTTTATTCAAGTAAATAGTATAATTATTCTAAATTTTATTTATACAATTTTATTAAGATTATTATTCCTGGTATTACTAGTAAACATTCTATTTTTGTGAAACAAAATAATAAGTATTCAAATACATTATAACCTATATTAAATAAATTTAAATAAAGTATAAAAAATATACTTGATATAGATAAAAAAATAATACTTAATATAAAATAAAATAATCTTTTCATATTAAATATTATTAATATATTATTTAAAAGATACATCTTATTATTAACTATTATAAAATTGGTGATTAATATAAAGCAATATCAAATAAAATGTATCTATATAGAAATATACCACACATATATTAATTATGCAACTATATAATTTATATTTATTTTTAAAATGGCGTAATTTTTTATTAATTATATTTTTTTATTTAAATACAAAATTTAGTTATTTGTATTTTTTAACTAATCTTACTGAAGAACAAGTTATGAATTTATAATACTTTTTAAAAACTGCTATTTTATATTATATAATGGCAGTTTTTCATTTATATTATTAATAAATTTGACTAAAAAAATTATATATAGTAGTATATAACTTGAGGTGAAAGAATGGATATAATTGGAATAATTGCAGAATATAATCCATTTCATAATGGTCATATTTATCATATAAATAAAATAAAAGAAATGTATCCTAACTCTATTATTGTATTAGTTCTTAATGGTTACTTCTTAGAGCGTGGAGAAATTAGTATAGAGAGTGTACAGTCCAAAACAGTGATTGCTTTGCAAAATAAAGTTGATATTGTTTTATCACTACCCTTTATATTTGGAAGTAACTCTGCAGATACTTTTAGTGATGCTGCTTTAGAAATACTTAATGCGGTTGGAATAAATAAATTAATATTTGGTAGCGAATCTTGTAATATTAAACTATTAAATGAACTCGCAGAAAAATCACTTGATAACGAATATAATAATAGTGTAAAAAAACACTTAAAAGATGGAGTTAATTACCCTACTGCACTTAATAAAGCACTTGGAATAAGTGTAAATACTCCAAATGATTTATTAGGATTATCTTATGTAAAAACTATCAAAAAAAACAAATATAACATAGAAGCAATACCAATTAAAAGAACTAACAATTACCATGATAATGATAAAAATGAAGGTATTGTAAGTGCATCTAATATAAGAGAAAAAATAAATAATAATATTGATATAAGTGAATATGTCCCAAATACTAATTATATTAATAAAATAGATTATGATTTATATTTTAAATTATTAAAATATAAAATAATCAATGATAATGATTTAAGTAATTATTTAACTGTAGATGAAGGTATAGAACATAGATTAAAAAAAGTAATTAATGAATGTAATAATATTCAAGAATTAATAAATAAAGTTAAAACAAAAAGATATACATATAATAGAATTAATAGAATGTTTGTACATATATTAATAGGATTAACGAAAGAAGACAAATTAAATAATACTCATAACACTTATATAAGATTATTAGGTTTTAATACAAATGGAAAAAAATATATAAATAGTATAAAAAAAGACGTAAATATTCCAATTTTATCTAATTTAAAAAATATAGATTCTATTATAAAAGATTATGATATTAAAGCATATAACATATATAATATGTTGGTTGATGAAGATATATTAGAATTTGAAAAGAGTAATAAAATAATACAAGTCTAATTTAATATCAAACTTGTATTATTTTTTATATGCATCTAAATAATTTATTTTAGTTCCCATAGACATAAATTTATTTTCGTATTCAGTAATTACATTATCTATGTCTTCATGTTCTAAATCTAAACTTACTTTATTAAATTTGTAACCATAATCTACTAAAGATTCTATACTAGATGCAAATAAAAGTATATTATCTGTTTTTTGAATAATATGTGGTTTAGATATAAATATTTTATCATAAAGTTTTAAAAATATATCACTTGTAAGTCTTCTTTTAGCATGACGTTTTTTAGGCCATGGATCTGAAAAATTTAAATATATAGTATTTATTTCTTTATCAAATACTTTATCAATATTTATAGCATCCATTCTAATTAATTTTAAGTTTGGTAAATCAATATTTTCTAATTTTTCTACAGCACGTACCATTACTGATTCATATTTTTCTATACCTATAAAATTAGTGTTTGGATATTTTTTGGCCATACCAATAATAAAGTCTCCTTTACCCATTCCAATTTCTATATTTATTGGATTATCATTATTAAATAATTCTTTATATTTTCCAATATATTGCTCAGGATTTTTAATAACGTAATTAGAATCATTTACTATTTCATAAGCATTTTTAACATTTCTTAAACGCATAATATCACTTCTTTCTTTTTTGCATATAATGAATTAGAGGGGGAAATAAATTTGAAAAAAGATAGGAATTCATTTTTTTCAGAATATAACATGAGTGCATATAATAGCATGCAACCTATGATGCCTAATATGTATCCTAATCAAGTAGCAAGTCAATCATCTTTTTACTCTGGACCTGCTATGGTAGAAAATCAAAATATGCCACTTTATAATAATAACAATATGAATAACAATTATACATCAGACATAGAATCTAGACTATCAAAAATGGAAAGGCAAATTAACAGAATCGAAACTAGATTAAATAAATTAGAAAGTGAACTAACTAATAACTATACAAATAAAGATTTAGGAGATACATATAATAATAACATGTATATGGTTTAATTTATTCTTGAGATTATCTCAAGTTTTTTTTCTTATTTATACATTATTAATGCATCAAAACAATATATTTGTTCCTCTCCACTTACACATACACTTACATTAAATTTAATATCTATTACATCTTTTCCTTCTATAAATTCATTTACACTATTTTCTAAATCTTTTTCATGAGATTCATCTATTACTTTTACTTTCATACAATAATCACCATAATCATTATATAAAATATTTTTGTCTAATTTACTCGAATTTTAAATCTATTAGACTATTAAATATACTTGCTATAAATATACCACCTAAACTAGATAATGCTGGATTTATTAAATAAAATATAAAAGATAATACGCCAACTATAATACCATATATAGTACTACCTAGTCTAGTATAACTACTACTATTTGGTTCACTTGCTATATATACAAATGAAAATAATATTCCATTAGTAAATAACATATTCATTATATTACCTATATCATTTTTAATAAAACAATATATTATAGTTAATAGTAAGAAAGATATAAAACTATATATAGGTATATTTCTTTTATAAATATTAGAATTATATAATATTATATAACTTATAATTAATAATAATATATTAGTAGTTACTATACCTCCATTACCTTTACCAAACAAATAATCTATAGTATTCATATTAAAATTGTTACTAACTTCATATGCATTTAAAAACGAAAACTTACCAAATATATTCATTATAAAAAATATTATTAAACTAGTTAATGTTATATAATTAATTTTAGTATTTTTAGTAAATTTAGATATTAATAATATTATGAATGTAACTAGAGAAAATAAAATTATATTAGTATTAATACTTGATATACAACCTATTAATATACCATAAATGGGATGTAGACTACTAAATATTATATCTTTAATATTATCTTTATTTTTATTTATTTTTTTTTCATAAATGACATTTACTATTGCACCTATTAAGAAACCTAATAATATAATAACTAATGGTTTGAACATTTCTAATATATTAACATATTTTTTTATATAAAGACTTATACCATTTTTATAAAATCCAAATAATATTAATGGCAATAAACTAATTATATAAGTTAATGTAATTCTTTTTATGGAATTATTACTTTTATTCATATTTACCACATCCTTTATTTAATTCAATTTTAGATGGACATATATAACTACACATACCACAATTTATACATTTTTCTTTATATAATTTACTTTTTTTATCTTTATTAAAATACATATATTTAGGATTTATATTTATTGGACATATATTTACACATTTACCACAATTTATACAATCTACACTTTTATATTTTTTTATAGTATTAATAAATATACTTCTGGTATTATTATCTATTATGTAATTAGGATTTTTTATTATATTTCCATTTAGTAATCCATTTATAATTATATTTTTATAATTTTTTATTTCATATTCATTTAATATATCTAGTAAATTTGTTCCTATATTAACTTTTAATACTTTTGTATAATTTATTAAATTACCTGTTAATGTAATATATGTTGTTGTTATAGGTATATGTTTTTTTAATACATTATATATATTTAAAACATCTTTTATATTTAAATACTGTATATTATATTTCTTATTTCTAAATCTAGTTAATTTATCTATTAATATTTCTTTCTTACTAATAATATTATCGTTTTTAAATAATTTTAAATCTATTTTAGGATATGTTCCCATATTATTTAAAAGTATATCTACTACTTCTATATCATTGTTACTAACAGCAAAAAAGCATTTTTTTATATCCATTATGTCTATTAATGCATCTATAGTATCTAACAAATTTATTGTATAGTTTTTGAGTATAGTATTGTTTGTATTTTCTAAATTATATTCATCAATACAATTTATTATAAGTACTTTACTAGTTATATCAAAATCATCTATAATGTTATATTCATTAATTAAATTATTTAATTCTTCTTTTGTATAGTTATTAATATTTTTTTTAGAAGTAATTCTTTTTTTAGTTTTATCTTTATAATCGTTTTCTATAACTAAGTATTTATTATTATCTATGTTAGTCATACCTAGTACTTTACCAGATACACTGCTATATATTATTTTATTATTATATTCTATTATTTTATCATTTTTATAAATATATTCTCCATCATTTATAAATAGTTTACTATCTTTTTTTAATGGAAAATATATATAATCAGTTGTTAATAAATTTTCTACATCTTTCATATCTTATACACCTATAGTAATTGTATCAAAAAAAGTACTAAATTGATAGTACTTAACTTGCAATTATGTAAGGATTTGAAATTGTTCCATTTCCTCCTGAAATTTGCACATTAGATTTTAGACAAACAGCTGGACGTGAATAATTATCAACAGAGCTAACGTGATCCCTTGTATCATATTTTCCTTTTTCATCTAGTACAATCACATTATTTGCAGGTTTAAGAGATAATGTATACCAAAATGAGTGTTGTGGTAGATTTTTTGCGTAACTATTCATTAAATAATGAGTGTAATTTTCTGAGCTGGTAGTTGCACCTGCAAATGAAATTTCATCTGCTGTTAACAATCCTACATACATATCTGTATTATCTTTATATTTCTTTAATTTATTTCCTGTGCATTTTAGTGATGGTTTTTTATCAGTATATATTCTTTGGTATGCACCGTTAGTATCATAGCACCAATCATCTATTTTTAAATAATCATTTAGGGATTTACCAGTTATTAATTTAGAACTTAATGTCGTTTGGAAACTCTTTAAAGAATCTGCAAGTCCTCCAGAATAATTTAAAAAGTCTATCTGATAATCAGAGTCATAACCAAATGCCACCATTTTTCCGTCACTCCAATTTCCTGTATAAGACGAACTATTACATTCTGTGCTTTTATCTTCTAGTATTAATTTTGTAGAGCCATCTCCTTCAATTCTTACTATTCTCCAACACATTCCAGCAAAATTTACATAATTATCTTCTACTCCACCTCTATAATAATAACTTGTTCCATAATCATCATTCGTTATGCTTAATTCTTTTTCTGTAGATTTAGTTTCTTTAATTGTTAAATCGCTAATTCTCATATTGTATTTTATAGTTGATGTTATATCTGATACATTAGTTGATATTCTATATATAATACTTTGATTTTGAGTATTTGATATGGTTGGTACAGTTGTACTCCATACAGCATATTTACCTACTAAACTACTTGCCATTGACGTTGTATATTTACTAGTTGCAACTGTTGGATTTACTAAAGTAAATTTACCAGTAGTTTCGTTTACAGTATAATCATCGGCATATGAAATATAATAATTTGTTGCATTACTCAACGTAGAAGTAAATGTTGTTGGGTCAGTTCCTTTTAAATATATAAATGAACTAGTTGATTGTGCAGGAATAGTTTTAGGTGTAACTACTAGTTCGGTTCCGCTAGCATTGTTCATTGCATTGTTAATTATACTATATGCTAAACTGTTTGTATTAGATTCATATGGATTATTTCTTATTAGTGCATTTAAATCCACTATATTTACTTTTGTACTAAAAGTTTTACCCATATCTTCACTTTGATCAACATTCATTTCTTTGTACGTTATCGTTAATTTATAAGCTTGTGTATGTGTTGTATCTATTGTATTGTTTACCATTATAGATAAATCTGATGTACTTGGAAACTTTGTTTCACTTGAAACCCCATTACATGTTCCATCTACTGTTCCTGTTATAGTTCCATTACTTGCTAAACTAAAACCTTCTTTTAAATAAGATGTACATGTTAATGTATATACT
>URLV01000016.1 GCA_900548725.1 uncultured Mycoplasmatota bacterium | reverse complement strand
ACATTTCTTTTTGAACTGTTTTTTTATTGATGTCTACCCTAAGGGGTGCATTTCATTATTAAACCTGTTTTTTTGTATAAATTACTTTTCATATTTTAGTATATCAGTTATATTACAATTTAAAGCAAAACATATTCTTGCAATTATATCTAAATCTACTCTAATTACTTTATTATTATAATATCTATTAACTAAATCATAATTAGTTGCAATCATAGAACAAAGTTTGTTTCTACTAATTTTATTCTTATCAAGAAATTCTTTTAATACTATTTTTACATGTCCATAATCTTTCATTACATAAATACTATTGTCCATAAAACACCTCTAATTTCTACTATAGTTTTATTATATAAAATGTGTTAAGACTAAAATATTACATATTCGTAATTAATTATTTAATATTAAAGATATAATAATTAATTATTTGATGCAAATTATCATTTATTTTTTTAAGTTTATATTGTAAAATTATAATAGATAGGAGAATACGTATGAATACGACAGATGTTAAATTTTATTTAGATAATTATAAAATAGTTAATTCCAATCTTTGTGATAATATAAATAATATTATTGTTGATGAAAATATAATTAACAATTATAAAATAGCAGTATTAATCTATAATTATGCCAAGCAATTAAAAAATGAAGATATATCAAGAAGAACACCAGTAGGTTTTGAATATTACATAAACAATGCTATAGAAAGATTATCAGTTAATGGAGAAAAAAATAATTATTCGATCAACCATATTATTAACGGAATAGTTGAAGGTAATGGTAAATATCAAACTAGATATGGTGAAGAAAAAATCAAAGGAACTATTTTTGATTATTTCATAGAGCCAAAAAAAGATTATATCATTGCTCTATTAAAGAAAAAATTTGAAGAAAGAAATGAAGAATTTAATGAATTAAATATATCTATTGATAATTCTGAATTTAATAAACTTGGAAGTAGTTTAATTACTATTAATTGTAATGTTGTTCCCAAAATTAAAAATGATAATTTAAATGTTGGAATTCAATATGAAACAAAAGATATATTAACAAATTTAACGAATAAAATGAATGAAGCTAAATCTAATAATGATTCAGTACTATATAATTATTATAAAAATAATATAATTAGAATAATTAAAGAAAAACCATTAAATTATACTGATGAAGAATGGAACAATTTAAAAGACAATCAAAAGAAAGAATATTGTTTAATTAAAATGAAAGAATCAAAATTACTTAATGATGTTGATGCATTTAATTATTGGAACAGTACTTATAGTAATATAACAGGTTTGGAAATAGAAAAACCTAGTATAAAAATGTGATTTATCATTTAGAAAGTAAGTGATAAAATTGGAAAATCATGTGTATAAATGTCATAAATGTGATTCAATAATTAATGATAATGATATGTATTGTTATAATTGTGGAGAAATAACTACATTTGGAATTATGAATTATGATAATAATAAAAAAGTTTTAGAAGATAAAAACAAAACTTTAGTAAGTATTATTTCATTACTAGGAATATGTATAATAATTCTATTTCCTATAACTTCTATAGTAAAAGGAAATATATGTTATCCATTTATTTATGCAAAAAAGCAATTTTTAAAATATGAATATGGATATAATATCTCGATTCTTACTAAAGAAAAAATGTATCATAATTTATCATTAAATAATGAACAAGCAACGGAATTAATAAAGAAAGAATATGAAAAACAAAAATGGATGTGTAACAGTAGTATAAGCACATTACAAACTATTCAATTAATAAAGACTAATAATAATTTATTAAATATTAATTTATGTGATATAAAAGAAGAAAATGCTAGATTACTATATGACGTATTAGAAAAATTAAATAATATTTTTCCTAATACTACTGGATTATTAACAAATATAACTATTGAAAATTCTAAAAATAAAGATGATTATATTGCAAAATTTAATCCTATTAATCCACTTTTAACTTCTGATAATATAAAAGAGTATCCAATTGTAAATAAAACTCAAATGATATTAAATAGTTATTACTTTTTAAATAAAGATATTAAAAATACTAAGTTAAAAAATAATATATATGTAAAAGATGCAACTTACGAAAGTATTATAGCTCATGAATTTGGTCATTACATAAGTTATGTTGCATTATTAAAACAAAATAATATTCAAAATTTAATATATATAAATAATGAGAATTATGAAATCTTTAAAACTATAAAATATGATATAGATAATGGATTATTTTCTAAAAAAATAGTTTTAGATTTATATAATAATTATGATATAAATAATGATATTTCATTGGAAAATTTTGTTGGCAAAATATCAGAGTATGCCAGTAAAAAAGATAAAGATGGAAATATTATATATGATGAAGTAATTGCTGAAGCAATTCACGATTACTATTTGCATAATAATAATGCTAATGAAGTAAGTATTCTTATTGTTAATAAGTTGAAAGAGATCTTAATATGAATTGTAAAAATTGTAATAATGTAATGTATAAAACTGATAAATATTGTAGAAAATGTGGAACAAAATATCAAACTGATAATTTAATAATAATTAAAAAAATATATTATTATCTAATTATATTGATATTGTTCTTGCTAATATTATTATATTTGTTTAGTTTATTTAGTTAGGAGTAAGAAAATGAAAGAAGATTATAAAAAAAGCGATATAGAATTATTTGATGAATACAAAACAAACATAAATGGTTTAAGTGAAAATGAAGCAACTGAAAGATTAAAAAAGTATGGATTAAATCAATTAGAACAAAGAAAAAAAGAATCTAAAATTAAAATATTTTTAAGACAATTTAATGATTTAATGGTTATATTATTGATAATTGCTGCAATATTGTCAATATTTGTTTCGATATTACAGGGAGACTCTATTATTGATTCAATAATAATTATAATAATTGTTATAGTAAATGCAGTATTAAGTTTTATACAAGAAATAAAATCTGATATGGCTATTGAAGAACTTAATAAAATGTTTATAACTAATAATTATGTTTTAAGAAATGGAGAACAAAAACAAATTGATGTTAGAAATGTTGTTCCAGGAGATATTGTGATATTAGAAGCAGGAGATTATGTTTCTGCTGATGGAAGAATTATAACAGAAGAAGGATTAGAAATAAATGAATCAACATTAACTGGAGAATCAAAAGCAGTAAAAAAATGTAATGAAGTATTTAACACAGATAAAGAATTATATGAAAGAAGTAATATGGTCTTTGCTGGATGTAATGTTACGAATGGTAGAGCAAAAGTATTAATAACAAAAACAGCTATGAAAACTGAATTAGGAAAAATAGCTACAAGTTTAATTGATAAAAAAAGTGATATAACACCATTACAAAAGAAAATAAATCAAATAAGCAAAATACTAACATATATTGTGTTAGGAATTATATTTGTTATGATGATAATAGGATTGCTTATGAAAAATGCTTTCTTTGACGTATTAATGTTATCAATTTCTTTAGCTGTTGCTGCAATTCCGGAAGGTTTATCATCAGTAATTACAATAATACTATCTTTAGGAATGACAAGTATGGCAAAGAAAAATGTTATTATTAGAAAAATGGCATCGGTTGAAACACTAGGTTCTACTGATATAATATGTTCTGATAAAACAGGTACAATTACAAAAAACATGATGGAAATTAAATCAATATATTTGAATAATAAATTGTATAATGAAAATGATATCATAAATCAAAATAATTTATTATATGAATGTGCTTCTTTATGTCAAGATGTTGTTAGAAATAATGATGGAACATTTTATGGAGATGAAACAGAAGTTGCAATTATAAAATATTTAGATAAAATTGGGTATAAAACTACTATTAATGAAAGAATAAAAGAATATCCATTTGATTCTGATAGAAAAATGATGAGTGTTATTTATAAAAAAGATAATGATAATGTAGCATACATAAAAGGAAGTTTTGATTCTATAATTAGTAGATGTAGTAAATATTTATTAGATGATAATGTTTATGAATTAGATGAAACTTATAAAAAACAATTAGCTGATATAGAAAAACAAGAATCTTCTAAAGCGTTGCGATTAATTGCATTTGCATATAAAGATAGTAATATTGATAGTCCAGAAGAAAATATGATATTCATTGGATTAATGGGAATGATGGATCCTCCAAGAGATAAAGTTAGAGATGCAATAATACTTTGTGAAAAAAGTGGTATTAGACCAATAATGATTACTGGAGATTCTATAAATACTGCTATTGCTGTTGCAAAAGATGTTAATATCATTGACGATTCTAGCAAAGCGATTGAAGGAAAATATATAGATAAAATGTCTGATAAAGAAATGGATAAATATATTCTTAATTATCAAGTTTTTGCAAGAATATCACCAAATACAAAAATGAGAATAGTTGAAACATTACAAAAAAAAGGCTATGTAGTTGCAATGACAGGAGATGGTGTTAATGATGCTCCATCAATACAAAAAGCAGATATAGGAATCGGAATGGGAATTACTGGAACAGAAGTTGTAAAAAAAGTTGCAGACTGTATACTAGTTGATGATAGTTTTAATACAATTGTTGAAGGTGTAAGTGAAGGAAGAAGAATAACATCTAATATCAAAAAAGTCGTACTTTATTTGTTAGCAGGAAATATAATAGAAGTTATTTTAGTTTTTGTTTCATTATTATTAAACATGGAATTTTTTACAACACTACAACTTTTATGGATTAATTTAGTGACAGATAGTATACCAGCCATTTCACTTGCTTTTGAAAAGAATATGGATGGTTTAATGGACAATACACCAGATAATAAATATAACCAAAGTTTCTTTACACCTTTCTTAAATGCAAAAATAATTATTACAGCAGTTATCAAATCTATTATAATGATACTATTTACTATTGCCTTATCTAAAAATGTTGGAATACAAACTGCAACATCACTATTATTCATTTACCTAATTTGTAATGAATTATTATTTGCATATAGTTGTAGAAATCCCAAAAAGAGTATTTTGAATAAACATATTTTTGATAATAAAACATTAAATTTAAGTTTTATTTCATTAATAATATTACAAATTTTGTTATTTGCCTCTCCGCTTGGTAAATATTTTATAGCAGGTAATATTAATATTAAACTAATATTATTGACAATTATAATTACAATAGTATCATTTATATTAGAAGAATTATTAAAACCAATATTTACAAAATTATTTAAGGATTATAGATAGGGGGAAAAGATATTTATGAAAATAAGAAGTAAAATATTATTAATTTTTGTTATTGCATTTGTATTGGGAGGATTTGTGGTGACTATTACTTATGAATTCTTAGATGTAAATTTTAATGAAAAAACATATTATGCTAAATCTGATAATGTAGATGGAAGTATTGATAAAGTAAGTGTAGATAACTATATTAATATTGATTTATCAGGTAATATTTCAAATTATTGTATGAAAACAACTAGAACAAAACCTAATGGTTCTTCATTATGTTGGACAAGAGTAAATTCAAATAATCTAAAACTAAGTTATATAAAAGGTAAAGTATATTATATTTGGATTATGGATAACGATGGTAATATTTCAAGTGAATATCAAAAAGTGGTTTCGTAGGTGATGAAATGAAAGTGGAAGAATATATAAGTGTAGCAAAAAGATATTGTAAAGAAAATATAAATGAAAATATTGTATTGTTAGAACCTATATTTAGAATAGAAAATAATAAAATATATTTCTCGTATATGATTACTAATTTTGTAGATGATAATGAATTAGAAATTATTAGACCTACACATTATTTATTGCAAAATATAGTAAATGGATGTGTTGAAAAATTATATAAATGTGAAGAGCATGACTTTACAACTAATAATACAATACCTAAAAATAGAAGATATAAGAATCTAGGTAGCAGTAAATTATATGATATTGAAAATTATATAATGAAGAGTTTAAATAAATGGGCTCATTCCATAAAAGATGAAGTTAATAATAAATTTGTTGATGATCTATATAATAGTAAGATTATGATTATAAATAACAATTTAATTTCATCAAAAGAATATATTAATTATAATTTTAGTACTCTTATAAAAGAATTAGAGAATAATTTATATAATTACTTTAAAAATGATATAAATAACGGAGTTGAAAATTATAAAAATCATTTATTTAATTTGGTAAAACAAAATTATCAAAATGATAATATAGATTATAAGGTAATAAAAGAATACATTAAATTGATAAAATTTCTTTATCCAGATTTTATAGAATTAATTAATGCATTTTCTAATATTAAGGATATTACGGATGAAATATACGATAGTAAATTAAAAGATAGTATAATAGATAAAGATGAAATACTTAAAAAGATAGATGCTAAAATAGCTGAATTGGAGAATGATATTAATGAATGAAGTAAATGCAATTGATTACATAAATAATGAGATAGTTAATAATAAAAATATAATAAGAGGACATAAAACTATAAATAATCCTGATAGTATATGTAATAATGGTTTATTTATGGGAGCAAATTTATTAGATTCATCAACTATTAATATTAATAAAAATTGTTATGAAACTGTTATTAATCAATTAAATAATTGGAATCATGGTACGGGAAATTATATAATTTTAATAGAAATACCAATTGAATTATATAAAAGAAACGAAATGGACAATATTATTGCTTTTACTAACGAGACTAATAATATTGGTTTTGGTGGAAGTTCATTTAAAATTCCAGAAAAATATATAAAAGGTTATTTTGATATTAGCAATGGTACCTTTACATATAATACAAATTATGGTTTTTATAATAATGACATCAACAGAATTAATAATATATATATTGCAAAAGAAGAAATGGAAAAAGGATATATATATGATAATTTAGGAAACGTACATTTTCTAGATGAAATGAATAATAAGAAATTATAAAAATATATAAAATATTAGATGATTTTATCTGATATTTTTTTATTTAAATTACTTTATATCATATAAAAAAGTCACATTTAATAGAATATACTATGAAAAAGAATATAATAATACTATTAATAATTTTAAATATATGTTTAATATTACCAACAAAAGCATTAGAACGTAAAATGATATTAAATAACATAACTATAATTATAGATCCAGGACATGGTTCTAAAGACATAGGTACTAGTTATCAATCTATTTATGAAAAAGATATAAATTTAGATATATCAAAAAAATTAAAGAAAGAATTAGAAGATTATGGAGCAACAGTAATATTAACTAGAGAAGATGATTACGATTTATCAACACCAAAGGCAAATAGAAGAAAGAAAAGTGATTTTGATAATAGAATAAAATTAATTAATGATATCAATCCAAAACTAGTAATATCAATACATCAAAATTATTATAAAGATTCAAAATATAAAGGAACACAAATATTCTATAAAGATAATAAAGAATTAGCAGAGTACTTACAAAAAAATATAAACAAAGATAGACAAGCAAAAAAAATATCAAACACGCTTTATATGTATAACAAAATAAATACAGAAGTACTTCTAATAGAATGTGGCTTTTTATCTAATCCAACAGATAGAAAAAATTTAACAAATGAAAAATATAAAACAAAATATACAAAAGACTTAGCATTCAACTTAAAAGAATATTTTAAGAATAATTAATATAAAAAGATTATATCAATTTTTCATTTATTTTAACTGTTTAGTACAAAATATGTATATAAAAAAATATTAACAAAATGCATATTATATATTGACACATACTCGATCGGTATAGTATAGTATAAATACAGGGGTGATAATAAATGAATCAAATAAAAAAATATAGCGAAATAAGTTTTGAAGATATAAAACATGTTGATGAACATGGTAATGAGTATTGGTTAGCAAGAGAATTACAACAAGTACTAGAATACAAAAAATGGCAAAAGTTTATAAATGTAATAGAAAATGCAAAGTTAGCTTGTGAACAAAGTAAATTTATGATTGATGAACATTTTACCCAAGTGGGTAAAACATCGAAAATGCCTAACGGTGGAGTTAAAAATATATTAGAATATAAGTTATCAAGATACGCATGTTATTTAATAGTACAGAACTCTGATCCTAGAAAAGAAGTTGTTGCTCTAGGGCAAACCTACTTTGCAATACAAACAAGAAAACAAGAACTAACTGAAAAAGAATATGTAAATTTAACAGAAGAAGAAAAAAGATTTTATCAAAGGAATTTGACTAAAAAAGGCAATTACTCTTTAAATCAGATTGCTAAAAAGTGTGGAGTTAAAAACTTTGATCAATTTCATAATGCAGGTTATAAAGGATTATACAATGGTGAAACGGCAGCTGATATTGCTAAAAGAAAAGGATTAAGATATAGAGAAGATATTTTAGATAATATGGGTAGTGATGAATTAATTGCTAATCTATTTAGAATTTCACAAACTGAACAAAAATTAAAAAGAGATAATATACAAGGTGATGGAAAAGCTAAAGAAACTCATTACGAGGTTGGACAAGAAGTTAGAAATACTATTAATAGACTTGGAGGAGTCATGCCTGAAGATTTACCAACACCTAAAAAATCTTTAAAAGAATTAGAAAAAGAAAAGAAAACACAAATAAAAATTGAATTATAGATATAAGTTTTTTCCAAAATAAATGCAGGAGTGATTTTAATAGAATATGGTTTTTTATCTAATCCAACAGATAGAAAAAATTTAACAAATGAAAAATATAAAATAAAATATACAAAGGACTTATCTAATTACATAAAAAACTATTTCAAACAAAATTAACGTAAAATTCATAATAAATTCATAAATTTTATATATGATTTTAGTGTTAGTTGTGATAGAATTTATAATAGGTGGTAGTATGAGTAAACATAATAATGAAAATAATAACTCAACTAATAAAATATTCAAAACCTTAGACGAACAAATAGAAATATTAAAAAGTAAAGGTTTAGTTATAGATGATGTAGATTCAGCTAAAGAAATACTTCTTAGAGAAAACTACTTCTTCTTAAGTGGATATAGATATTTATTATTACGTTCAAGAACAGAAAAAAAATATCTTCCTGGAGCTAATTTCAGAGAACTATATGCATTATTTAACTTCGATAGACAAATACGTAATATAATATTTAAAAATCTACTAATAATAGAAAATAACATAAAAAGTATATTCTCATACCAACTATCAAAAAAATATGGTTTTAAAGAAAAAGATTATTTAAAACCATCAAACTTTACAAACAATCCAGAAAAGTTTAGACAAGTAAATGACTTAATTAAAAAAATGAAAAGACAAATAAGAATTAATGGAAGTCAACACTCAGCAACTAAACATTATCAAATGAATTATGGCTATGTACCATTATGGATTGTTGTTAAAGTATTATCCTTTGGTATAGTATGTGAATTATATACCATAATGAAAAAAGAGGACCAAATAGAGATATCAAATATTTATAATATTGATCCTAAAACATTATGTATATACTTACCAATACTATCAAACTACAGGAATCTATGTGCTCATGAAGATATTCTTTATGATTATAGAACACAAAAACCTATACCAGATAATTACTTACATAGAGAATTAGAAATTCCAAAACAAGATGGCGAATATATATATGGTAAAGATGATTTATTTGCATTAATGATAATATTAAAAAGAATGTTATCAAAAAATGAATTTAAATTATTAATTAATGAAATAAATTATGAATTAGACATATTAGAAGGAAAACTAAAAACTATAAAAATAGATAGGTTATTAGATGCAATAGGATTTCCAACAAATTTTAGAGAAATTAGTTATTTAGATAAGGAGTTATGATAATGAAAAAAAATAAAACACTAAACATTATATTGATAATAATAGCATTTGTAGTAGGAGCTGGAGGCATGTATACACTAGTAAATTATGCACCTAAATCAGTTCAAACAATTGTTAATAAAAGTGAAAAAGAAGTGACTATAACAGATACAGGTATAGCAGACTCAGTAGAAAAACTATATGATGCTGTAGTAGTTGTAGGTTCATATAAAAATGGTGTACTTGCTAGTAGTGGTACAGGATTTGTTTATGAAGAAGATGATAAATATGCTTACATATTAACAAATTCACATGTAGTAGATGGAGCTTCATCTGTTAAAGTTAAATTTACAAATAATAATATAGAAAATGTTGAATTAGTTGGTAATGATTCATATTCAGATATCGCTGTATTAAAAATAGATAAAAGCAAAGTATTAAAAGTAGCATCTATTGGAAAAACAACAGATATGAGAGTAGGAGATACAGTTTTTGCAATAGGAGCTCCATTAAATGATGAATATTCATGGACTGTAACACGTGGAATTTTATCAGGAAAAGATAGATTAGTAGATGTTAGCACAACAAATTCAAATGCAACATCAGATTGGGTAATGTCTGTAATGCAAACAGACGCTTCAATAAATAGTGGAAACTCTGGTGGACCACTTGCAAATGCAAATGGCGAAGTAATTGGTATAACAAACATGAAGTTGGTTTCAACAGGTGTAGAAGGAATAGGATTCGCAATTCCAATAGAAGATGCAGTAAGTTATGCTACACAACTTAGAAATGGTGGTAAAATTGAAAGACCATTCCTAGGAGTATCAATGTTAAATTCAAGTGATACATACAATTTATCAAGATATAGAATTAGCGTTCCAGAAAATGTTGAAGGTGCTGTTGTTATAGACGTACAAGCCAAATCACCTGCAGATAGTGCTGGACTTAAAACTGGAGACATTATAACAAAAATAGAAGATTATGATGTAACAAGTGTATCAAGATTAAAATATTATTTATATAAATACAATCCAGGAGACACAGTAAAAATTAGTTATGTAAGAAATGGTAAAACAGAAACAACAACTGTTAAATTAGAAAAAAGTGAATAGGTTATTAAATTAATCTATTTTTCTTTTTCTAAAATATGTTATAATACGATATAGAAATGAGGAATTAATATGTCATTAAAAGCAGGAATAGTAGGATTACCAAACGTAGGTAAAAGTACATTATTTAATGCAATTACTAAAAAAAATATATTAGCAGCAAATTATCCATTTGCAACAATAGATCCAAATGTAGGAGTAGTAACAGTACCAGACTATAGATTAGAATATTTAGAAAATTTATATAATCCAGACAGTGTAGTACCAACTACATATGAATTTACAGATATTGCAGGATTAGTAAGTGGAGCATCACACGGAGAAGGACTAGGAAATAAATTTTTAAGTCACATAAGAGAAACAGATGCCATAGTAGAAGTAGTAAGATGTTTTAAAGATAAAAATATAACACACGTAGAAGGAGATGTTGATCCAATACGTGATATAGAAATAATTAATGTAGAATTAATAATGTCAGATTTAGAAATAGTACAAAATAGAATATCTAAACTTGGTAAAAGAATAGAAATGTCTAAAGACAAAAAAGAATTATTAGAAATAACTGCATTAAAAAAATCTAAAGAAGCCTTAGAAAAAGGTACAGCACTTAGAAATATAGAATTTACTGAAGATGAATTATTAGTTTTAAAAAACTTTAGTTTCATAACTCTTAAACCTATTATATATGTAGCAAATGTTAGTGAAGATGATGCTATTGTTGGAACAAATGAATATGTAGAAAAAGTAAGAGAATATGCATCAAATGAAGGCTCTGGAGTCGTTGTTCTAAGTGCAAAATTAGAAAGTGAATTATCAGAACTAGAAGTAGATGACAAAAAGGAATTTATGGATAGTCTAGGTCTACAAAATAGTGGATTAGATAAATTAATATTTGAAACATACAATTTATTAGGCTTAGCAACATTCTTTACTGCAGGAGAAAAAGAATGTCGTGCATGGACATTTAAAAAAGGTATGAAAGCACCAGCATGTGCAGGAATAATACATAGTGATTTCGAAAGAGGATTTATAAGATGTGAAACGATGAGCTTCGAAGATTTAGAAAAATATGGCTCAGAATTAAAAGTGAAAGAAGCAGGTCGTATGCGTCTTGAAGGTAAAGAATACATAATGCAAGATGGCGATATTTGTTATTTCAGATTTAATGTTTAAAAATATGGAGGTTTTGGTATGACAACAAAAGAAGTAGAAAATTTTTATAAACTCGACAAAAAAGAATATAATTTAACTACAAAGAATATAATATTAAATTGTATAATTGATATAATTGAAAAAGAAAAATTAAAATTAAAGAATATAAAATATCCAGAAGATAGTATTTACGCCCTTAAAAATACAATTAAAGGAATATATAATTCAATAGAAGATGTAAAAGAATTACAAGAATTAATAGATTTTCTAACAATTTGGTATGAAATAAAATATCCAAATAGTTTTTTTAAAACTTCCAATAATACAAGTTATAAATTAACAAATGCTATGAATTTTGAAGAATTATTACAAAGGTTAGATAATAATAAAAAAGATTTTATATTATGCAATTATAGAACTTATGGTTGGAGTTCAACGCCAATTATCATAAACGGTGAAACTATAAGTGATGAATCTATCTTTATGTGCATTGATATTAAAAGTGTTGTAAATGAATTAAATAATGATTATATTATTGCTATTTATGCAGACAAAAAAACTGGATTATTAAAAACCAAGCATATTGGTTTAGAAAATTTAATTAATAAAAAATATATACAAAAAAGCTATATGACTTTAGAAGAATTATATAATGAATTAGAAAAAAGCGAAAATAGCATAAAATACATTTCTTTAAAAGAAACTATTTTAGATAAAAAATTTAGAGAAAAAATAAGAGAAAAAATCTTAGAAATGACAACATTAAAATTAATATATAGTAGAAACACTATTCCAGAATATGGGTATGAAAGAGCAAAAAAATTAATTAATGAATTCAATAGAAAATTAAATATTAATATAAAAACAAATAGAATAGATGAAATAATAAATAAAGATTATAGTGATGTAAAAAAATTAAAAAAAACTTCAAAAATTGATGCTATTTAGTCATGAAATATTAGAAGTTAGATAAAATAAAGAAAAATAATTAAATAAAATACGAAATATAAATAAAAAATAAAGAAAAACAATTGACAAAGAAAAAGAAATTGTGATATTATCTATTATGCATTTATATATATTTATATAAATTGCTTTGTGGAAGGGAATAGCGGATTTGCCCATACCACAACAGCGAAAAAAATATGAAAGGATGTGTTTTTCGTGGCAAAAGAAGTCGTTAAGAAAATTAAATTACAAATTCCTGCTGGAAAAGCTACACCTGCTCCACCTGTTGGAACAGTTTTAGGACCTGCTGGAATTAACTTACAGGATTTTTGTACAAAATTTAATGATGCATCTAAAGACAAAATGGGAGATATAGTTCCTGTTGAAATATCTATATATGATGACAGAAGTTTTGATTTTGTATTAAAAACTGCACCAGCTGCATTCTTAATTAAAAAAGCTGCTAAAATCAAATCAGGAAGCAAAAAAGGTAAAAATGAAATTGTTGCAACAATTACTAAAGAACAACTTAAAAATATTGCTGAAACAAAATTACCAGATTTAAACGCTTATGATGTTGAAGGAGCTATGAAAATAATTGAAGGTACAGCTATAAACATGGGTGTTGCTGTTGAAGGAATGGATAGCAATACTGAATCTGAAAACTAATAAACAATAAGTAAAAAATAAAAATATCCGCAACAATATACCACGATTGGAGGGAAATAGAATGAAAAAATTTGGAAAAAAATATGTGGAAGCTTCAAATAAAGTAGAAAAGAATAAACTTTATACTGTAGAAGAAGCAATAGATTTAGTAAAAAATACATCTACAACTAAATTTGATAGTACTGTAGAAGTAGCATTCAAATTAAATCTAGATACTAAAAAAGCAGATCAACAATTACGTGGTTCTTTAGTATTACCAAACGGTACAGGAAAAACTAAAAAGATTTTAGTTTTAGCAAAAGGTGCTCAAGCTGAAGCTGCTAAAAATGCAGGTGCTGATTATGTTGGTGACGTTGATATGATAGAAAAGATTCAAAAAGAAAATTGGTTTGATTTCGATACTATCATAGCAACACCAGAAATGATGCCTATGTTAGGTAAAATTGGTAAAATTTTAGGACCTAAAGGATTAATGCCAAACCCTAAAACTGGAACAGTTACAACTACACCAGATAAGGCTGTAGAAGACGTTAAAAAGGGTATGATTGAATATAGAGCTGATTCTTATGGAAACGTTCATACAATCATTGGTAAAGTATCATTTGATGCTGACAAATTAAAAGAAAACTTTAATTATTTATACAATACAATAGTTAAAGCTAAACCATCTGCTGTTAAAGGAACATACATACAAAATATATCAGTAACTACAACAATGGGACCTGGTATCAAAGTTGATAAAAATTCTTTTGACAAGTAGAAAATAATATATTATAATAATTTCGTTAAAAAAACTTTTTACCGAAGACAGTAGGGGATTCGTCTTAATAATCCTACCGAGGGAAGTTATAAATAATCTTTATACTTTCCTTACGGAAAGTTTTTTTATAAATAACAAAGGAGGATATAAATGGCAAGTGCAAAAATTATTGAAGGCAAACAAAATGTTGTTGATGAAATAACTAGCAAACTTGATAACTCTAAAAGTGTTTTAGTTGTAGAATATCAAGGAACTAACGTTTCTGATATGAGCGAACTTAGAGGAAAATTAAGAGAAGCTAATGGTGAATTAAAAATATATAAAAATACTTTAGCAACTCGTGCATTAGATTCTAAAAATTTAAAATTCGAAAATGCTTTAGAAGGTGCTAATGCATTCATATTTGGTGAAACTTTATTAGAACCAATCAAGATTATCAGCGAATTTGCTAAATCTCATGATACAATAACTGTAAAAGCTGGAATTATCGAAGGTGAAATAGTAGGTTTAGATACAATAAATGAATATGCATCAATTCCATCAATGGAAGGATTACTTACTATGCTTGCAGGTGGTATGATAGAACACGTAAAAAATCTATCTATTGGACTTAATTTATATGCCGAAAAATTAGGTGAAGAAAATTAATTTAAGAAAGGAAATGATTTAAATGGCAAAATTTACAAAAGAAGAATTCATTAATGGATTAAAAGAAATGACTATTCTTGAAGTTAAAGAATTAGTTGACGCAATGAAAGAAGAATTTGGAGTAGATCCAAGTGCTGTAGCTGTTGCTGCTGCTCCTGCTGCAGGTGCTGAAGCTGCTGCTGACGCTAAAAAAACTGTAGTTTTAAAAGATGCTGGAGCTGCTAAAATCCAAGTAATCAAAGTTATAAGAGAAATAACTGGATTAGGATTAGTTGAAGCTAAAGGTTTAGCTGACAAGGGTGGAAATATTAAAGAAAACGTTTCTGCTGACGAAGCTAACGAATTAAAGGCTAAATTAGAAGAAGCTGGCGCTACAATCGAATTAGTTTAATTCATACTGAATTTAAAGAGATAACATGTGTTGTCTCTTTTAATGTGTAAAAAAATGACAAACAAAATAGAAAACATTATTGATAGTTTGACAAATACTTTAAAAGTGATAATATAATATTATATGAAAGGAAGTATTATTATGAAGTTAAATAATAACGGTTGGGGATACAGAATCTTTATAATATGTTTAAGTATGTTGTCTACATTTTTAATAATTGCAAACCATTATATAACAATATTCATAAATGGCTACGGTAAATAAGATGAAAAATATCACTATAGTATGGATAATTATAATAATGTTTTTAATATCATTATTATCAATTGTTGGAATTAATGTCACAAAAAAACAAGCACCATATAAAGCATTAGAAAATGATATTGTCGAATCAATGAAAATATATTATGGTCAAGATACAAATCTTACTAAACTTCCTAAAAACAAACAAAAAGCAAAAGTAACCATAGCTGAACTAGAATCATTTGGCATAAATATAAATAACATTATAAAAAACGATAAATGTGAAGGATATGGATTAGTTACTGGAAAATCAGTTTCATATGAATATAAAGCTTATATAAAATGTAAAAATTATACAACAAACAATTATGAAAAGTATTCAAAATAAAAAATATATGTTAAAATAATACCTTGTAATCGAGGTGTTTTTTTATGTCAGTATACGATATATATAATAATTTAAAATATGATATGAGTATCACAGAAATAGATATTTTAAAAAATCTAAAAGAAGTAATAAAAGAAATAAACCCTAAGAATATACACGAATTATTTTATATTTACTGTTATTTATTAACAAAAGGATATTTCTCAAAAGATAAATATTACGAATATAGTGATATAGACGAAAATTTAGAAATAGATGAAGTGACTTTCAACGAATTTAAAATTTATAGTGGAAAAGGTGTTTGTAGACATAATGCTACACAATTAAATAAAATATTAAAAACATTAGACATAAATTCAAATTTTATTGGATTAAATGTTCAAAAAATAGATACAAACAATATAATGGATTTTACACCAAATATTGGTGAATGCCTAAAAATAAGCAATAGCGTCATTGATAAATTAAATCATGCATCAGTATATGTAGAAACAAATGTAAGTGATTTTATATTAGATCCAACAAATTTATGTGAAATAGAAATAATTAAAAATAAAGAAATATATTGTCCATCTGGTGAATATGTTGTTAACATGAATTTATTAAAAAAGACTTTACCGAATAAAGAATATAAAGAAAAAAGTACTATAACAAAAGAAAATTTAATAGAATATTATAAAGTTGCAAAAGAAAAAATAATAAACAATAAAAATTTAATAGAAGAATTTTATAAAAATAATGAAGAAAAATATAAAGAAATTTCAAAAAAATTAGAATATTTTAAATTATCGTATTGACACAAAAACCATAAAATGTTATATTAATAACGCATTTAATCTTAAGTTCTATTTATATGTAGAACTTATCTTTAAAAAGTAATTTGACACACCTGGACGTGTGTACGTAGAAAGGAAAGAAATATATGCCTACAATACAACAATTAGTTAGAAAAAAAAGAACTAAAAAAACTAGCAGAAAAAAGAGCCCAGTATTAAATATTGGTTTTAACAGTAAGGATAGAAAAGTAACTGATACTAATCATCCACAAATGAGAGGTGTTTGTACTCGTGTTGGTACTAAAACTCCAAAGAAACCAAACTCAGCTTTAAGAAAGTATGCTCGTGTTAGATTATCTAACGGAAAAGAAGTTGATACATATATTCCAGGAGAAGGACATAACTTACAAGAACATAGTGTTGTTTTAATCCGTGGAGGACGTGTTAAAGACTTAATCGGTGTTCGTTATCATGTAATCCGTGGTGCATTAGATACTCAAGGAGTAAATGATAGAAAACAAGGTAGAAGTAAATATGGTACTAAAAAACCTAAAAAGTAAAAAATAAATAAGGAGGAAAATTATGCGTAAAAGACGTGCTGAAAAGCGTGATGTATTACCAGATGCATTATATAACTCTAAAGTAGTAACTAAATTAATCAATGCAGTTATGCTTGATGGTAAAAAAGGTACTGCTGAAAAAATAGTATACGATGCATTTGATCAAATTAAAGAAAAAACTGGCAAAGACCCATTAGAAGTATTTAATGCTGCTATGGAAAACATTATGCCATTACTTGAAGTAAAATCTCGTCGTGTAGGTGGATCTAACTATCAAGTTCCAATCGAAGTTAGACCAGATAGAAGACAAACATTAGGATTACGTTGGTTAATTCAATACTCTAAAAATGGACATGGTAGAGGAATGGCTAACAAATTAGCTAACGAAATCATGGACGCAGCAAACGGAACTGGAGCTGCTGTTAAAAAACGTGAAGATACTCACAAAATGGCTGAAGCAAATAAAGCATTTGCTCACTTTAGATGGTAGGAGAGAAATATGGCAAGAGACGTTTCAATTGACAAATTAAGAAATATCGGTATCATGGCTCACATCGATGCCGGAAAAACTACATTTACAGAACGTGTTTTATTCCATACAGGTATAACTCATAAAATAGGAGAAACTCATGATGGAGAATCTCAAATGGACTGGATGGAACAAGAAAAAGAAAGAGGTATAACAATTACAAGTGCTGCAACAACTGCACATTGGAAAGGTTATAGACTTAATATCATAGATACTCCAGGACACGTAGACTTCACAGTAGAAGTTCAAAGAAGTTTAAGAGTATTAGACGGAGCAATCTGTTTATTAGACTCAAATGCTGGTGTTGAACCACAAAGTGAAACTGTTTGGAGACAAGCAAGCGAATATAAAGTTCCAAGAATGATATTTGCAAATAAAATGGATAAACTTGGAGCAGATTTTGAATTTACTCTAGATACTGTTGGTAAAAGATTAGGTGTAAATTATGCACCAATTGAATGGCCAATAGGAGCAGAGAACGAATTCAATGGAGTTATTGATTTAGTAACAATGAAAGCTTACCATTTTGATGGTGGTGAACATGAAGATTACACTGAAATCGAAATTCCAGCTGATTTAAAAGATTTAGCAGAAGCTAAACATATTGAATTAGTTGAAAAAGCTGCTGAATTTGATGATGAATTAATGGAAACTTACTTAGAAGGTAATGAAGTTTCTGTTGAAATGATTAAGAAAGCTATCAGAAAAGGTGTTCTAGCTGCTGAATTCTTCCCAGTAATGTGTGGTAGTGCATTATCTAACATGGGTGTTAAATTAGCACTAGATGCTGTAATAGATTACATGCCAGCTCCAACTGATGTAGAAGGAATTGACTGTACTGATAAAGACGGAAATTTAGTAAAACGTCATCCAAGTGATTCTGAACCATTCACAGCAATGGCATTCAAAATCATGACAGATCCATTTGTAGGAAGATTAGCATTCTTTAGAGTTTATGCAGGTAAGTTAACAAGCGGTTCTTATGTATTAAATAGTACAAAAAATACAAAAGAAAGAATCGGACGTATCTTACAAATGCATGCAAATCAAAGAAAAGAAATTACAGAAGTTTACTGTGGTGAAATTGCTGCTGCAGTAGGTTTAAAAAATACAACAACTGCTGATACACTATGTGATGAAAAAAATCCAGTTGTTATGAACGGTATGGAATTCCCAGAACCAGTTATAGATTTAGCTATTGAACCAAAGAGTAAAGGTGACCAAGATAAAATGGCACTAGCTTTACAAAAATTAGCTGAAGAAGATCCAACATTTAGAGCAAGAACTGACCATGAAACAGGACAAACTGTTATAAGTGGTATGGGTGAATTACACTTAGACGTTATTGTTGACAGAATGAAAAGAGAATTTAACGTAGAAGCTAACATAGGTAAACCACAAGTTGCTTATCGTGAAACAATTACTCAAGCTGCTGAATGCGAAGGAAAATACATTAAACAATCTGGTGGACGTGGACAATATGGACATGTATGGATTAAATTTGAACCAAATCTTGAAAAAGGATATGAATTTGTTGATCAAATCGTTGGTGGTGTAGTTCCTCGTGAATATATTCCAGTAACTGATAAAGGTTTACAAGAAGCTATGGCTGGAGGTATCTTAGCTGGATATCCAATGGTTGACATTAAAGCTACATTATTCGATGGATCATACCATGATGTAGACTCATCAGAAATGGCATTTAAAATTGCTGCAAGTATGGCTTTAAAAGAAGCAAAAAATAAATGTAAAGCAGTTTTATTAGAACCAATAATGAAAGTAGACGTTACAACACCTGATGAATACATGGGTAACGTAATGGGAGACTTAACAAGCCGTAGAGGACGTCCAATGGGACAAGAATCTCGTGGAAATGCATTACAAATTACTGCAATGGTTCCATTATCAGAAATGTTTGGTTATGCTACAACATTACGTAGTAATACACAAGGTAGAGGAAACTTTGTTATGACTTTAGATCATTATGAAGAAGTTCCAAAATCAATTTCTGAAGAAATAATTAAAAAGAATAGTGCAAACTAGTCAAAAATACACAAAAAAGTGTATATAAACTAAAATAATACTTGAATTATATTCAAGAATTAGATAAAATATATTATGTAATAATTTAATTAAAAAGGAAGGAAAAAAATTATGGCAAGAGAAAAATATGATAGAAGTAAGCCACATGTTAATATTGGTACTATTGGACACGTTGACCATGGTAAAACAACTTTAACTGCTGCTATTTCAAAATTATTTAGTAAAAACTTCATGGATTATAGTGCTATCGATAGTGCTCCAGAAGAAAGAGAAAGAGGTATTACAATTAATACTGCTCACGTTGAGTATGAAACTGAAAAACGTCATTATGCTCACGTAGATTGTCCAGGACATGCTGACTATGTTAAAAACATGATCACAGGTGCTGCACAAATGGATGGAGCTATCTTAGTTGTTTCAGCTGCAGATGGTCCTATGCCTCAAACTAGAGAACATATCTTACTTGCTCGTCAAGTTGGAGTTCCAAAAATCGTTGTTTACATGAACAAATGTGATCAAGTTGATGATCCAGAACTATTAGAATTAGTAGAAATGGAAATCAGAGAATTATTAGGAGAATATGGATTTGATTCAGAATGTCCTATAATTAAAGGATCTGCATTAAAAGCTCTTGAAGGAGATGCTGCTGCAGAACAATCAATCAGAGACTTAATGGCTGCTGTTGATACTTATATCCCAGATCCTGTTAGAGATACTGATAAACCATTCTTAATGAGTATTGAAGACGTATTCACAATTTCAGGACGTGGTACTGTTGTTACAGGACGTGTTGAACGTGGACAATTAAAATTAAATGACGAAGTTGAAATCGTTGGTTTAAGAGATACTCAAAAGACTGTTGTAACAGGAATTGAAATGTTCAGAAAATCATTAGATTACGCAGAAGCTGGAGATAATGCTGGTGTATTATTACGTGGTATTTCTCGTGATCAAGTTGAACGTGGACAAGTTTTATGTAAACCAGGAAGCGTTACTCCTCATCACAAATTCAAAGCTACTGTATACGTACTAAGCAAAGAAGAAGGCGGACGTCATACTCCATTCTTCTCAAACTACAGACCTCAATTCTATTTCAGAACTACTGACGTTACAGGAGTTGTAGAATTACCTGCAGGTGTTGAAATGGTTATGCCAGGAGACAATGTAGATATGACTGTAGATTTAATTAGTACAGTTGCTCTAGAAAATGGTACTAAATTCTCTATCCGTGAAGGTGGACGTACTGTTGGAGCAGGTACTGTTTCAGAAATCATTGAATAATTAAAAACTCAAACTCAAATTTGAGTTTTTTTATGTTCTAATATATTTTAAACATAAAAACATTATTTTTAGACATTATTTAAGAAATAAATTTTATTTGTTATAATATAAGTGACAAGTGAGGTGAGGACTATGAAAAAATTACCTTCTGAAGAACAAATATGGAAAAAATATTATATACAAGATAAAAGTAATAATAACAAAATGGATATAGTATACAACACAATTTATGATAATAATATTAACTATAAACATGATATAGCATTAGAATATTTTGCTAATAATATAACTTTCTCTAATTTTTTCAAGAATGTTGAAAAAACATCAAAATCATTTACCGAATATGGGATAAAAAAAGGAGATTTTGTGACGGTTTGTTGTGCTGGCATACCAGAAATTGCATATACATTTTATGCATTATCAAAAATTGGTGCAGTTTCTAATATGATTGCTCCATATTTTGACAAAAATAATTTAATAAATAGAATCAGTGATTGCGAAAGTGACATTTTAATTGTTATGGATATTTTTTATTCTGAATTAAAAGAATGTATAAAAAAATCAAGAATTAAAACTATAATAATAATACCAACGCTTAATTCAGCATTAATAAAGAAAGCATCTTGCTATAAAAGAGAAAAAAATAGCAATGAATTATACTGGGATAATTTCATTAAGGATGGCAAACATAATCATAACAATAATTATATAAATTATGAAGAAAATCTTCCATTGGCAATGGTATATTCAAGTGGTACAACTGGTGCTTCGAAAAGTATATTATTGTCAAATGAAAGTTTTCAAAATAGTGTTTTCTCTTATCCAGAATGTGGTGTGGATATATCTAGAAATCAAAAATTTTATCAATTAATACCCCCATGGTATTCTACAGGATTAAGCACATCTTTACATTTATCATTGACTTATGGATGTACTGTTTTTATGGAACCTAGATTTGAAAGAAATATATTTGTTAAAAACATCATTAAACATAAACCAAACTATACTGTTGCAGCAACCAGCATGTATGAAGGCTTTTTCACAATTAATAATGATAAGATAGAAAATTATACAATAAAAGATAACAAAAAAGAATTAAAAAAGATCTTAAAGATAAAGGAGGTAAAATATGAAGAATAATGCTGATTATCCATCTGAATCAAAACAACATTTTAAGAATTATACATTCTTTGAAAAATATCCTATAATTCCCTCAGTTTCTATTTATAATACTCTAAAAATTCTTACAAAATTTTATAAAGATAACATTGCACTAGATTGCTTAAAATTACAAGTAACTTATTCAGAATTATTAAGTAATGCTAATATTCTTTCAAAAAGTTTTACTGAATTAGGTATAAAGAAGGATGATATTGTCGCTGTCTGCATGCCTAATTTTACACAGGCCGTTTGTATTTTTTTTGCTGTCAATAGACTAGGTGCTATAACAACATTTTTGAATCCAAATTCCAATGAAAAAGAAAATATTAAATATTTAAATGAATATGAAGCAAAGTTATTGATCAACTATAATAAAAATTATGAACATAACCATAAAATAAAAAATAATACTAAATTAGATAACATAATAACATTATCAAGTAAAGATTTAAATAAAAAAAATTTTAATGAAGTTTCCAACACATTTTCTAGTTATAATGATTTTATATCTTATAGTGATTTAAAAATAGTTTCTAATTATAATAATCACTCAAAGAACACTTATAGTGACAACGCATTAATATTGTATACTAGTGGTTCAACTGGTGTTCCTAAAAAAGTTGTTTTAACAAATAAAAACGTACTTGCATCAGGTATATATATGAAAAATACTAGCCATCTAAAAATAAAAGAGAATGAAAAAAGTATGATAACAATACCATTTTGTTATCCCTATGGTTTTGTAACGTCATTACTAATGTCACTCTTATGTGGCAGGAATTCTATTTTAACACCATATTTATCACAACAAAGCATTGAATATTATTTGAAAAAACAACCAAATTATATTTTTGGATGCCCAGCCATTTTGGAATTTATTTTAAAAATCAATAATAATAAATTAGATTTATCAAGCATAAGCGATTTTATTACTGGTGGTGATTTTCTACCAGAAAACAAATATAATGATGCGTTACAATTTTTTTACAAACATAATTCAAATATAAATATATGTAATGGTTCGGGAAATGCAGAAACAGCAGGTGCTAACACAATTACTTTTGGTTCTAAAATAAAAAAAGGAACGGTTGGAAAAGCATTAGTTGGTAGTGATGTAATAATTGTTAATCCTGATACTTTAGAAGAAATGAAGTACAATGAAGTCGGAATGCTTTGTGTAAGTGGTAAACACGTTTTTGAAGGATACTACAATGATAAAAAATTGACTGATGAAAAATTTATTTACAAAAATAATAAGAAGTATTTTAAAACTGAAAATTATGGTTATTTAGATAAAGAAGGATATTTTACATTAATCGGAAGAACTTCAAGATTTTACATAAACTCAAATATTAATAAAGTATATTGTGAAAATTTACAGTCAATAATAAATAAATTACCTTATGTAAGTGAATGCGTAGTTGTGCCAAAACCAGATGATGAAAAATTATATGTTAGTAAAGTATATGTAGTTTTAAAAGAAAAATTTAAAGGGTTACTAAATACTAAAGATATTATAATAAATGAATTACATAATTTTAATGATGAAAATTCAAAATATTATTTAAAAGAGTATGAATTTCCTGAGAGTATTGAAATTGTAGATTATATTCCTTTAACAAATGCAAATAAAATAGATTATAAATTACTAGAAAATAAAGCAGTTTTAGAGTATAATGAAGAAAAGAATAAAATAAAAAAATTAATTAAAGAATAAAAAGGGTAGTGATTTTGTGGGAACAGGAATATTTTTTCTAATTGAATCAATTTTCTATATGTGTTTGTTGTCTGTAATATTTTTTTCTAAAAAAAATTACAAAGATATTGAAAAGAAAATATATAAAAATCTTATTATAATTATTTGTTTAGAATTATTTTTTGAGTTAGCTTTATATTTCTTAACCCCATTTTATAACAAGTATGACATATGTATCTACGTCGCAAAAATATACTGTATGTTAGTTATTCTATGGATTAAAAAGTTTTGTGAGTATATTTCAGTAATATCATTAAATGGAAAAATATTAAAATATGTTAAATATTTATTAACGCTGATAGTTTTAATTACTATTACTTTGATAACAGTAAATAAAATATATTTTTACAATTATGAAAATAAAATTTATACTTATGGTAAAAGCGTAAATAGTTTATACTTAGGGTGTTTCATATACTTTTTTATAGCTATGTTTTTTCTATTAAGCAATTTAAAAAAATTAAAAGATAAGAAGATACTGCCATTATTATTTTTTCTAATTATAGGTGGAATTTCGGCTATTATTCAATATTTTTATCCATATCTTTTGTTAGCTGTACAAGTGCATGCATTTATAACATTTTTAATGTACTTCACAATAGAAAACCCAGACATGAAACTATTAGAAGAATTAGCAGT
>URLV01000015.1 GCA_900548725.1 uncultured Mycoplasmatota bacterium | reverse complement strand
ACCAAAGAAAAAGTAAACACATCTTTTTTGTGTCTACTTTTATCTTACAACTTCATAGAAATATTTATCTTTTTTCTTGATAAAAATAAATAAATAGTATAGAATACATTTTAAGTGGTGATTATATGATTTTATGTATTGTAGGGCCAACTGGTGTTGGTAAAACTAAATTAAGTGTAGCACTTGCTAAACATTATAATGCTATTATTGTAAATGCAGATTCTATGCAAGTTTATAAAGATTTAAATATTGGTACTGCTAAAGTAACAGAAGAAGAAAAAGAAGGTATAGAACATTTATTATTTGATATAGTAGAACCAACTGATATGTATACTGTATATGATTATCAAAGAGATTTAAGAAAAATATTAGATAATAATAAAAATAGAAATATAATAATAGTTGGTGGTACTGGATTATATATTAAAGCTGGTTTATATAATTATATATTTGAAACAGAAAATAATATAAATAACAAATATGATGAATTAACTAACAAAGAATTATATGATTTAGTATTAAAAAAAGATAAAGATTGTAATATTCATATAAATAATAGAAAAAGATTAATTAGATTTTTAAATAAAACGGAAACAATTCAAGATAAAGATAAATTGCTATATGATGTTAAATTTATAGGATTAACTACAGACAGACAAACATTATATGAAAGAATAAATAAAAGAGTAGATATAATGATAGAAAATGGATTATTAGAAGAAGTTAAATCATTATATGATAGAAATATAAGAAGTAAAGCAATTTTAACTGGTATAGGTTACAAGGAGTTATATGAATATTATGATGGAAAAATTAGTTTAGATAATGCTATAGAATTAATAAAACAAAGAAGTAGACATTATGCAAAAAGACAGTATACTTGGTTCAATAATCAAATGGATATTAATTGGTTTAATGTAGATTTTGATAATTTTAATAATACAGTAAATGACGTAATTAAATTTATTGATGGTGAAAAATGAAATTGTTATACGATTGCTTAATACAATTTATTGTAAAATACAATAAATTAGATAATAAAGATAAAGTAGAAATAATAAAAGATATAATTCTAATTGAAAATATATGTAATCAATATTATCCAAAAGATAATTATTATAAACAAAAAATAATTGAATTGTGTAATAATTTTTATCTTAATTTAGATATTTCAGATTATATAGATTTAAATAGTTTAATTAATAACGATTTTATATATAGTATAAAAAAAGATGATATTTCTTACCTATACTATATTATTAATAAATTAAATTTAAATAATAATATATTAAGCAAAGATTTATATTCTATAGGAAAGTTATTAAGTTATATAAATTATGATGAAGAATATATTAAATTAATAAATTATATAAAAAACAAAACTATATTTGATAGTAATTTTGCAACTTCTTGCTTAATTGAATTTAATGAAGAATATATGATGATATTATCAGATAATAGTATGATAAGTTATATTCATGAGTTAACACACTTATATTCATTAAGCGATAATGTTTATGCAGAAACTAATAGTATCATTATGGAAATGGGTTTAAAATCATATTATAAATTAGGAGATATAAATAATAGAATTAGTAGCTTATATTTATTAAAAGAAAAGTATGAGTATGATATTATGAATTATATTTATGCGTATTATGATAGTTTAAAATATGTTTATGGAACTTTAATATCTTATGCTGTAATTAGTAAATATGGAAATGATTTTAAAACTTTAAGAGATATAACTAGAACTATTGATTTAAATAGCGATGAATCTTTGTTAAATATGTTGGATATTTTAAATATAAATGATAATGATATTATTTCATCTTTCAAAAATAAAGAAAAAATATTATGTAAATAATGACAAAATAAAGACAATTAACTGTCTTTTTTCTTGTATAAAAGATATATATATTATATAATTTAGTTATGGTGAAGATATTATGACTAAGAAAAAAAAGAGAAAAAATACAACTACATCTAAAAATAAAATAAGTATAGAATTTGTAGGTTTAATATTAATTTTAATTGGTGTTATTGGTATAGGTGTTTTTGGACCTGTAGGATCGATAATTAAACAATTTGGTATATTTTTAGTAGGAACTTATGTAAATTTATTAATTTTATTTTTGATTGGTTTAGGACTAATTTTTATAGTAAAAAGAGAAAAACCTAAATTTTATTCTGCAAGATTTATTGGAGTATATATTTTAACTTTTTCTATTTTAGGTTTATCGCATATGAAATATGTAGACAAGGGATTAAAATTTAAAGATTTTATGGAATTATCTATAGAAAAATTAATGAGTATTAAAGGACCTGATTTTATTAATTTATCAAATGCAGGTGGAGGAATAATTGGTGCTATTAGTGGGTGGAGTTTAAAAGCATTATTTGATTCTCGTGGAGCAATGATTGTATATTATGTTTTAATATTCTTTGGTGTTATTTTATTATTTGATCTATCAATTGGAGACATACTTGATAAAATAAAAGAAGGTAAAGAAAAAATTAAGAATAGACCTAAGAAAGAAAGAATATCAAATGATGAAGATGATGACGAAGAGGATGATAATGAAGAAGTATTAGACGTTCCTGATAATAAAGTTATTATCACATCTCACGAAGATGCACATAATATAGGAAAAAATGTAGCAGTTGAAACAGTTAGTGTTACAAATACAGTAGAGAATAATTCTAATAGTAATTATAAACTACCTAGTTTAGATATATTAGATCCAATTAAGAAAAAGAAACAAGCCAATACGACTGATTTCTTAAACAAAACAAAAGTTGCTTTAGAAAAAGTTTTAGCTGATTTCCAAATACATGGAAAAGTTGTTGAAATACATGAAGGGCCAACAGTAACTCAATTTGAAGTAGAAATTGCTAGTGGTACTAAAGTTAGTAGAATTACTAGTATAAATAAGGAGATTGCACTTGCTTTGGCAGCTAAAGATGTACGTATTCAAGCACCAATACCTGGTAAAAGTACAGTAGGTGTAGAAATACCGAATAAAATTACAAGTAGTGTTCCAATTCGTGAAGTTTTATCTAATGTTCCTAGTAATATGGCAAATGCCAAAATATTATTCTCGTTAGGTAAGGATATTATGGGAAGAAATTGTTGCGCAGACATGACAAAAATGCCACATTTATTAGTTGCTGGTTCTACTGGTAGTGGTAAATCAGTATGTATTAACAGCTTTATTGCAAGTATTTTAATACGTATGAGACCCGATGAATGTAAACTAGTATTAGTAGATCCTAAAAAAGTTGAATTATCAAACTATAATGGTATACCACACTTAATGTGTCCAGTTGTAAGTGATCCTAAAAAAGCAAGTATAGCATTACAAAAAATAGTTACCGAAATGGAACATAGATATGATTTATTTAGTGAAAAAAATGTAAAAAATATTAGTGGTTATAACGAATGGGTTGAAAAAACTAATAAACAAGCAAATGCAGAAATAGAAAAGAAAATGCCATTCATTGTTGTTATTATAGATGAACTTGCAGATTTGATGTTAGTAGCAGCAAAAGAAGTAGAAGATTCAATTATGCGTATTACACAAATGGCACGTGCTGCTGGTATACATTTAATAGTCGCTACACAAAGACCATCTACAGATGTTATAACAGGTGTAGTTAAAGCAAATATTCCTAGTCGTATATCATTTGCAGTTGCAAGTCAAATAGATTCAAGAACAATACTTGACATGGGTGGAGCTGAAAAACTATTAGGAAAAGGTGATATGCTTTACTTACCAATGGGTGAGAATGCACCACTTCGTATACAAGGTAATTTTATAAGTGATGAAGAAACACAACGCTTAATAGATTATGTATCAAAAGAACAAGTTGCACAATATGACAATACATTAACAGAAGCGACTCCAAATCATATGGCTGCTGGAGATGATTTTGAAAAAGAAGAATATGATGATCCTCTATACAATGATATTGTTGATTTTGCTATTGAAACTGGTAAAATAAGTGCTTCACTTGTACAAAGAAGATTTAAAGTAGGTTATAACCGTGCAGCAAGAATAATAGATTTATTAGAAGAGCGTGGTATCATAGGTCCACAAAATGGTTCTAAACCTAGAGAAGTTTTGGTAAAAATTGGTGATTCCAATGAAGAATAATATAAGAGTAAAATCTTATATTTTTAATTTTTATATTGAATAATTTTATATCATTCAGGATTAAGTTTTAAAGATTAAGGTAAAAAGTGCTTTGCTATTAATAGAATTAAAAATAACAATACAACAAACAAATTATTAAAAGAAATAAACTACTCCGAAGAATAGTTTATAATAACATCTTATATCTATTAACTAAACCATTTATTTTTACAAAATTTTCATTTGAAAAATTATTTTTGTATTTAGTTAAAGTAAATGAATTAGGATTACTTAAAACTTCTTTATATCTAGTTTTAATAAAATTAAATATAAAATCTAATTCATTTCCATTTAATCTAATATTGTTTTTTAGAGCAAAATTATTAATATCTTCTTTAGATATTTTTTCTATATAAGGCTCAACTAAATTTAACATTTTATCACCAATATATTGTATGACAAAATAATAAAAATATGTATTTGACAAACTTGATAAAAGCATCTATAATATCACTTACTAAAAGGAGGAAAATATTTTGAAAGAAATATATGAAGGAAATATATATATGGTTACTAGCATAGACAAAGAAAAATTAGACTTTTTTAAAAAGTATGATGTAATAGATCAATCAAATATGATTAAAGCAACATCTAAAAGTGTATTAGCAAAAGAAGATGCTTATTTTATAGAAATTAATCGTAAATATGTAGATATATCTCAAATAAAAACTTTAAAAGATATGAGAGACATATTAATACTTGCAAAATCTTATACTGATAATAACATTACTTTAAAAAGAGAAGAAGAAATATCAAATCCTTACGTTGGACAGCTATATGTTAAAAAATTAAAAAGAATTAAATAATTATACTCTATTTATAGAGTATTTTTTTTAAAATAAATCATAATAATATTGGTGAAGTCTATGAAGAAAAAATTATTATATTTATTATTAATTATTATATTTATATTAACTATTTCGAGAATGAGCTATTTAATGTTTTATAAAAGAAATCATTATCAAAAATTATTAAGTGAAAAAAATAATAAAATAATATATGGATCAAGCGCTCCTAGAGGAAGAATATTAGATACTAACGGTAAAATAATAGTAGATAATGTAGGTGTTAAAACTATTATATATAATAAATTAAATAATATTAATGTTAGTGATGAAATTGATATTGCTAAAAAGTTAGCAAACTTAATTGATATAGATTATGGTACTAATGATGAAATGAAATATTTTTATTATATTAATAATAAAAAAGAAATAGTTAATAAATTAAGTACTGAAATAAAAATAAAATATAAAGAAAGAAAAATGAGTGTTAGTGATTATGAAAAAGAAAAATTAAAATTGATAACTGATGATATGATAAACAATATGACTGAAATAGATAAAAAAGCAAGTAGAATATATAATATAATGTCTAAAGGATATAATTATCAAGATAAAGTTATAAAAAAAGATTGTAGTGATATTGAATATAGTAGAGTTATAGAAGCAAATATAATTGGTATTAAATGCGAAATGAGTTTTAGGAGAATAAATAATTATAATAATTTATTAAACAATATAATTGGTGAAGTTGGTTTAATTCCAAGCGAAGACAAAGATTATTATTTAAAAAAAGGTTATGCATTAGATGATACTGTTGGAATAAGTTATTTAGAAAAATATTATGAAGATTATTTAAGGGGCACTAAGGCAAAATATAAAATTAATAAAGATAATACAATCAGTTTAATATCTGATTACAAAGAAGGTAATGATTTAGTATTAAATATAGATATTGATATTCAGAAAAAAGTTGAAGATTTATTAGAAAGTGAAATTTTAAAATCTAAAGATTATAAAAGTAGTAGATATTATAATGGTTCTTATATAATTTTAAGTAATCCTACTGATGGTAGTATTATAAGCATGGTAGGTAAAAGTTATAATAATGGAACTTTTTATAATAATGAAATAGGTAACATTAATAAAAGTTATACGGTTGGTAGTGTAGTTAAAGCAGCTACTATTTCATTAGGTTATAAATATAATATTATTGATATAGGTACAACGGTATATGATTCTTGTGTTAAATTAAAAAACAAAACAAGAAAATGTAGTTGGAAAAGTTTAGGTAGAGTAGATGATTTAAGGGCATTACAAGAATCTAGTAATTATTATCAATTTTTAATAGCAATAGGTTTAACTGGTGAAAAATACAAATATAATATGTCATTAAATAATTTAGATTATGCATTTAAAACTTATAGAGATACTTTAGCAAGCTATGGACTAGGAGTAAAAACGGGTATTGATTTAGATAATGAAAATACTGGAATTATTGGAAGTACAATAAGTGATGATTTATTACTAAATTTAAGTATTGGACAATATGATACATATACACCTGTTGAACTTACTCAATACATTAATACTGTCGCCAATAATGGAGATAGAATAAAGTTATCTTTGATGAAACAAATTGTATCACCGAGCGGTAAAATAATTTTAAAAAATGAAGGAAATATTTTAAATAAAGTAGATTTAGAAGATAAATATAAAGAAAGAATAAGAAAAGGGTTAAAAAACGTTTCTTTATATGGAACTGGTAGTTATTACATTGATAAGAAATATAACGCTAGTAGTAAAACTGGTACAAGTGAATCAATATTTGATAGTGATATGGATGGAAAGGCGGATACTTTTGCTACTACAAGGACGTTTGTTTCTTATATGCCTAGTGATGAACCAGTGTATAGTTTAGTAATTGTAAGCCCTAATATTGACTATAAAGAAAATGAATTTACACGTACTTATCCTATAAATATGTACTTATCTAAAGGAATAACTAAAATTTTATTTGATAATTAGATTATTCTTTGCTATAATACATATAGTTTCGTATGTAAGGAGGAGTTTTAAGTGGCTAAAAAATCAGATGCAAGAACTTTAGTAGGATTAAAATGTACTAAATGTAACTATATGATTAGACATACAGAGAAAAATACAAAAAATACTACTGAAAAATTAGAATTAAATAAATATTGTCCTAAATGTCAATCTGTTCAAGTTTTTAAAGAAGCTAAGATTGGTAAATAGTAGAAAGGAATAAAACTATGAATATAAATATTAACGATATTAAAAATGGTATGACTATCATTATAGATGGTAAATTATGTTTGATTGAAGAATTTCAACATGTTAAACCAGGTAAAGGTTCTGCATTCATGAAAATGAAATTAAGAAATTTAAGAACTGGAGCTTTAGTTGAAGATACTTATAATACAAATATAAAAATTGAAAAAGCTAGAGTTGATAAAGCTAAAATGAATTATTTATATAATGATGGAACTAATTATGTATTCATGAATAATGAAACTTATGAACAATTAGAAATACCAGAAGAAAAATTAAAAGATCAAGTTAAGTTTTTAAAAGAAGGAATGGATATAGATATTTCTTCATATGAAGGTGAAATTATTGGTATTAATTTACCTGAAAAAGTTGAATATGAAGTTACAGAAACAACTGATGCAACAAAAGGTAATACAACTAATAATGCAACTAAAGATGCTACAATTGAAACTGGATATACTTTAAGAGTACCTTTATTTATATCACAAGGAGAACATATTATAGTATCTACTTTAGATGGAAAATACGTATCAAGAGCTTAAAACTCTTTTTTTATCGTATTTTTTATGAGAGGAAGTGATATATGTGAACGATTGCATTTATTTAGATGATGAAGGTTTAAAAGAATATAAAAAATCAATTGATAATTTAATAAAAAATGTTGATAGAATTAATGAAGAAATTAATAATCTAAAAAAAGATAAAAAGTTTGATGAAATTCATGAATTATATAGTTTAAGAGAAAAACTTTTGACAAGAATAGAAGATAAGAAAAATACATTGACACTTGTTAAATTAATTGAAAAAGAAAATAGTGAAAATATATTAGATCTTGGTGATACAGCAACAATAGAATTAGATTTTGGTGATGACGATAAAGAAACTTGTTTAATTAAATTAGTATCAGTAGAATCATATACTGAAAATGATTTAGAATGTGTATCTATAAATAGCCCTCTAGGAAGAGCATTATATAGAAAAAACATTGGAGAAAAAACATATTATATGGTAAATAATAATAAAGTTAATGTAACACTATTAAGGAAAAATAATAAAGTTCTTAAAAAAACGCAATAGACCTATTGTAATAAATTTAAATTTATGCTACAATACTATTGCTTTTTATGAAAAAGCGTAATCCGCTGAATATATTTCAAGATTAGAACAAATATTTTAATTAGAAAGGAAAAGTAGTATGAATAATTTGATTGAAAAAATTAATAAAGAACAAATTAGAACTGATATTCCTGAATTTAGAGTTGGAGACACTGTTAGAGTAGGTGTTAAAATCAAAGAAGGAAAAAAAGAAAGAATACAAAATTTCGAAGGAATAGTATTTAATATAACTGGTGGTTCAGTTTCTAAAACATTTACAGTATTTAAGAAAAATGGACCTTATATCGTTGAAAGAGTATTCCCAGTTAACAGCCCTTTAGTAGATAGCATTACTGTTGTTAAAAAAGGTAAAGTTAGACGTTCTAAATTAACTTTCTTAAGAGGATTAAAGAAAGATTATAAAACAAAAGAAAGAAATTAATTATTTAGGAATTGTACTTTGTACAGTTCTTTTTTTGTAAATAAAAACTCATTAACAAGCTTTAATGAGTTTTTATTCATTATTTTTTGATTTATATATTCTTTTACCAAATTTAATACAATTATTTTTTTCATCTAATTCTTTTACATTTATTATCAAATCATTATTATATTTATCCGTAACTAAATTAATTATATTCTTTATAACAATACTTCCATTAATTTTATTAGTTAATCTACATTCAGTATTAACAAGTTCAGTTTCATTCTCTAATATATTTAATTTTAAAATATAATAATTATCTTTTTTTAAGTAATTAACGCTCATATTATATTCATTTTTATTATTTATTATAGAATCTAAAAATAATATATTATCAAAAAAATTAATTGAAGTAGTAAATTTTTTATCTAAAACTAAATTATCCATATATAACACTTCCTTGGTTTTATATTATAAATTAAATATTAATAAAATTCAATTATAAAATCATTACTTTTTATATATAATTTAATGGAGGATGTATGATATTAGGTTTTTTAAATATATTTAAAAGTTTATATTTTTTAACTGGTTCTTATTCAATTAATGTGTTTCCAGAACCGTTAAATTCTATTGAGGAAGAAAAAAATATTTTATTAATGGAAAGCGGTGATAAACAAGCTCGTGCTAAATTAATCGAACATAATTTAAGATTAGTTGCACATATAGTAAAAAAATACGATGTTAAAGACAAAGATACAGATGATTTAATCAGTATTGGGACTATTGGATTAATTAAGGGAATAGATAGTTTTAATAGTAATAAAAATATTAAATTAACAACATATTGTGCTAAATGTATTCAAAATGAGATATTAATGTATTTTAGAAGTAATAAAAAGCATGTAAATGATGTTAGTTTAAATGATTCTATTGGTTATGATAAAGATGGTAATGAAATAAATTTAATTGATGTGATAAAAAGTGATGATGAAGATATTTTGACTACGTTGCATAATAAAGATTCTGTAGAAACCCTTATGAAATACTTAGATGTTCTTAATTCAAGAGAAAGAAAAATTATAATTAATAGATATGGTTTATTTAATACAGATGAGTTGACTCAAAAAGAAATATCTGAAAAATTAAACATTTCTAGAAGTTATGTATCAAGAATTGAAAAACGTGCATTACTTAAAATATATAAAAAATTTCTAAAAAATAATAAAGAGTATTGAATAAAATTTTAATTGAAAACACATAATAATTTTACCCGTGCTATAAGACCATTCATTATTTGCCAGGTTTTTGAGAAAATATATTTAGAGAAAAGGTGATTAAGCGTGAAGTACAGAGCAGACAACTATTATTATGATGTTGCAAGAAGAAATATTAGAAGATATAGAAAGACTAAGAGGATAACTCAACAACAATTATCTGACATGGCAGACTTGTCAGTTGACTATATCTGCGAAATTGAAAGTACAACTAAAAATAAAGGATTTAGCATAGTTACTTTGGGTAGAATTGCTGATGTATTAGATGTTAGTATTAGTGATTTCTTCAAAGAAAATAGATAAACTTACATATTTTGTGAGCTTTTTTCGCATTTTATAATTTTTTTAGTTGAATTATCTCCTTTTTTTTGTTAAGATATTAATGGTCTTTAAAGACTAATATACACATTCATTGATTGTCAAACCTAGTGGCTATTGTTGGAGAGACAAAGAGAGATGAATGGATGAATAACGAAAGGAATGAGAAAAAATGGCTGAAATTGTTTCTATGAATAATTTATTAGAAGCAGGTGTTCAATTCGGACATCAAACTAAAAGATGGAATCCAAAAATGAAGGAATACATCTTTACATCAAGAGATGATATTTATATAATCAATCTTGAAAAAACTGTAGAATGCATGGAAAAAGCATACGCAGAAATTAAAAAAATTGCTGAAAATGGAGGAAAATTCTTATTTGTTGGTACAAAAAAACAAGCTAGCGAAGTATGTGTAGAAGAAGCTACTCGTAGTGAAAGTTTTTATGTAACTGAAAGATGGTTAGGTGGAACATTAACTAATTTCCGTACTATTAGAAGACGTGTTAAACGTTTAGAAGAAATAGAAAATATGGAAAATGATGGTTCATTTGATTTACTTCCAAAAAAAGAAGTTATAGGGTTAAAAAAAGAATACGACAAACTAAATAAAGTATTAAGTGGTATTCGTAATATGGATAGACTTCCAAATGCATTAATAATTGTTGATCCTAAAAAAGAAATTAATGCTATAAGAGAAGCTAGAAAATTAAATATACCTGTAATTGGTATAGTTGATACTAACTGTGATCCTGATGATGTAGATTTTGTTATACCAGGAAATGATGATGCAGTTAGAAGTGTAAAAGTTATTTTAGGTGCTTTAACTAACGCTATTTGTGAAGTTAGAGGATTAGAAGTTGTAGATTATATAACTGATATCGAACCAAAAAAATCTAGCAAAAAAGATGACTTTAAAGAAGAAATAAAAAAAGAAGTTAAAAAAGTTACAAAAAAGATTGAAGACAAAAAAGAAGAAATAGTAGAAAAAGTTGAAGAAATAAAAGAAGATTTATCTACTATGACTGTTTCTGATTTAAAAAAACTTGCTAAAGAAAAAGGTATAACTGGTTATACTTCAATGAAAAAAGATGAATTATTAAGTATTTTAAAAAAATAAAAGAGGAGAATTTATATGATTAGTGCAAAACAAGTGAGTGAATTAAGAAATTTAACTGGTGCTGGAATGATGGATTGCAAAAAAGCATTATCTGAATGCAACGGTGATATGGATCAAGCTGTTGATTGGTTAAGAGAAAAAGGTATTGCAAAAAGTGCTAAAAAAGCAAGCCGTATTGCAGCAGAAGGTTTAGCAAATATATATATTGAAGGAAACAAAGCTGTTATATTAGAAGTAAATAGTGAAACAGATTTCGTTAGTAAAAATGAAGAATTTACTGGTATGATAGATACTATTGGAAAAACTATTTTAGGAAGTAATGCTAAAACTTTAGAAGAAGCTTTAGAGCTTCCTACCAGTGAAGGAACTATAAATGACTTAATAGTTGCTAAAACTGCTAAAATTGGTGAAAAATTATCATTAAGAAGATTTGAATTGGTAGAAAAATCTGATAATGAAGTATTCGGTTCATATTTACATATGGGTGGTAAAATAGCTGTATTAACTGTTTTAGATGGTGCTAATGAAGATGTTGCAAGAGATGTTGCAATGCAAGCTGCTGCTATGAAACCACAGTACTTAAATAGCGATGAAATTCCTGCTGACGTACTAGAAAGAGAAAAAGAAGTATTTAAAACTCAAGCTATGGAAGAAGGAAAACCAGCTGAAATAGCAGAAAAAATGGTAACTGGTAGAATTAAAAAATTCTATAAGGAAGTATGTTTATTAAATCAAGCATTCATAAAAGACGGAGACGTTGATGTTGAAACTTACGTTAAGAATAACGGTGGAGTAGTTAAGACTATGATACGTTTCGAAGTTGGAGAAGGAATGCAAAAACGTGAAGAAAACTTCGCAGAAGAAGTTATGAATCAAATTAAATAACCTTAAGGGGTTATTTTTTCTTTTAATAATTTATATTTAATGATATACTTTAAATAGGAGGTAAAATATGAAAGCAATGTATATTCATTTACCTTTTTGCAAAACAATTTGTACTTATTGTGATTTTTGCAAACAACTATATAATGAAACAAACGTAAAAAAATATTTAAAAGCATTAAGAGAAGAAATACAAGATAGATATAATGATGAAGAATTAGAAACATTATATATTGGTGGGGGTACGCCTAGTTCATTAAATATAAGTGAACTAAACGAACTATTTGATATATTAAAATTACTAAAACTTAATAACATAAAAGAATTTACATTTGAATGCAATGTCAATGATATTACAGAAGAAATGATTAAGTTATTAAAACAAAATAAAGTTAATAGAATTAGTATAGGAGTAGAATCATTTGATAAAGAAAAACTCAAGTTTATGGAACGTTATGCAGATTTTGACGACGTATTAAAAAAAATAAATTTAATAAGAGAAATAGGAATAAATAATATTAACGTAGATTTAATGTATGGAATTCCTGGAGAAACATTAAAAACATTAAAAAAAGATATTGATTTAATATTAAAACTAAAACCTACTCACATAAGTACGTATAGTTTAATATTAGAAGAATATACAAAACTAAGTCTGCAAAATATTAAACCTATAGACGAAGAACTAGAATTAGAAATGTATAATTACATAGTAAAAAAATTAAAAAAGAAAAAATATATACATTATGAAGTAAGTAATTTTTCTTTAGAAGGATATGAATCTATGCATAATCTAAACTACTGGAATAATGAAGAATATTATGGATTTGGTTTAGGTGCTAGTGGTTATATAGATGGTATAAGATATGAAAATACCAAAAATTTTAACAAATACATAGAAAATAAATATGTTATGAAAGAAGAAATAGTTGGAAATGCTGAAAAGCAAGAAAATGAACTTATGTTGGGATTTAGAAAAGTAAAGGGTATAAATTTACAAGAATTTTATGATAAATATAATGTCAATATGCAAGATGCATTTCCAATAAAACCACTTTTAAAAAATAAAGATTTAATATATAAAGATGGATATGTATTTATTAATCCAGAAAAAATGTATATTATGAATGAAATATTATTAAAATTAATATAAATTAGGAGGTAGATATTAATGAAAAATGGTGAAAAAATAGCAAAGGAATATGATATAAGAATTATAGCATCTATTATGGAAAATGCAATGTTATGTGATAATATAGAACAAATTTTTGAATTTGCTCAAGATTTAATAGATAAAGAAGTTGATTTATTAAATTTTAAAGATTTACAAAAGGAAATTGTATCTGAAATTAATAAACAACATCCATACCTAAAAAGATATAGTTATTATCCAACTGGAGAATATATAGAAGATTATTGTAATTCTTTAATTAAAATGTATAAAAATCTTTATGGTGATACATTAAAATTCGAAGTATATGATATCAAAAGAAAGACACTAAAACCATTTCATTTTAAATACAAGAAGTAAAAAGTCTTGTATTTTTTTTTATATATGATAAAATGTTATTAGAATAAAGGATGTGTTAAAATTGAAAAAAAGTTTTAAATATTTATTTATGGGTATTACTACAAGTCTTATATTACCTATAGTAACCAATGCAGCTACTTTATCATTAGATGGAACAATTGATAAGGAAAGTGCAACGTATAATGTTAAATATAATCCAGATAGTTCAGCAGTAGATTCAGTTACTTTTAAAATTGAAAAAACAAACGATGATCTAATATATGAATTAGATAGTGATTATAGCGGATGTAATAAAAATAAGATGGAATGTACGATACTAACTACAACATTTTCATCAGAAACAACTATAGCAACTGTAAAAATAAAAAATCCGTCGACTGAAAAAAAAGAGACAACGATTTCTATTAGTGGGGATTTAGGTGGTGCATCAAAAACATTTACTTTAAATTCTGGTGCAACAACAACCACAACAAAAGTAAAAAGTAATAATGCAAATTTAACAAATTTAGGATTATCAGTTGGTAACTTAGATAAAACATTTGATGGAAATACTTTAGAATATACAATTACAGGTATAAAAGATACAATTAATTCAGTTACAATCAATCCAACATGTGATAATTGTGATATTAAAATTACTTGTCCTAACGGTGGATGTTCTGTTTCTAATACAAAGAGAGTTACATTACAAGCTGGAGCAAATGAAGTAAATGTTAATGTTACTAGTGAAGATGGTACTAGCAATAAAACTTATAAGTTAAATATTTATAGAGGAGATGTAACTACAAGTTCTGCATACTTACAAAGCTTAAAAATTAAAGATGTAGTTTTAACACCAACATTTAATTCGATGACAAATGATTATTCCGCTTTATTAGAAAAAGATTTAAAAGAATTAGACATAACAACAGTTACCGAAGATCCTAGTGCAACTGTTGAAATAAAAGGAAATAAAGATCTAAAAGTTGGAGAAAATACTATCACTATTACAATATCAAGTAGTGATGGAGAAAATAAACAAGTTTATACAATTAAAGTTACTAAAGAGGTAAAAAAAGACACTGCAAAAAAAGTAACTACTACGGTAGTAAAAAAGAAGAAAAATAATACTTGGCTTATAATATTATTATCTCTTCTAGGATTAGGTATAATAATATTAGTTTATATTTTACTATTTAGAAAGAAAAAAAATAAAAAAGATAAATCAGATAAGAATAATAGAAACAACAAAGATGATAATGGAAACAACGTAAAAAAAGATACAACAAATGATATAACAGATAAAAATGAATTAGATATGTTAGAAGAAAGTAAGTATAATGTATATGGACAAGAAATAAATGAAGATGACTTATTGGACGATATGGAAGAATCAGATATTGAAAAAGAAAATACAGATACATTAAGAATACTTGAAGAAACTAAACGTCAAATGAAAGAAGAACCTAAACAAGATGTTGATGACGCTTTAGATGATTTAATGAAAACTAAAAAATTAGAACTTGGAGATTTAGACTTTTAATATAATCACCTGAATATAATTATTTAGGTGATTTTTTATGCATTTAATAGCACATAGAGGGCTAACTAATAATAATATACGTGAAAACACTTTAAAAGCGTTTAAAAATGCTTTAAATAACAACTATGACGGTATAGAATTAGATTTAAGAAAAACAAAAGATAATATTATAGTAGTATTACATGATAAATATATTAATAGAACTAGTAATGGAGTAGGTAATATAAATAAAATAACATATAAAGAAGTATTAAAATATAATTTTGGTACCAAAACTAATAGAAGCAAAATACCAACTTTAAAAGAAGTGATAAAAAATATAAGTAATACTAATATATTTATAGAACTAAAAGAAAATATTGATAAAGAAGAACTAAATAATATTTTGAAATTAAATAAAACTAACAAATATTATATAATGAGCTTTAATAAAAAATATATAGATAATTTAATAGGTATAGAATATAATTTAGGTTTAATAAATTATGTATTTAATAGTATGATAGATTATAGTAACTATAATTTTATATTAATATTAGAAGATTTATTTAATAAAGATATATATGATTATTTTAATAATATAAATTTAGAAGTTGTTATTTATAATATTAGAAATAATATAAGTTTAAAAAATAAAGAATTATTTAATAATATAAAGTATATTGTTTAATTTTAATTAAAATTTTTATAAAAAAATGTCAAAAAAAGTTATATAATTGTTGCACCATATTCTTTTTCTTGTTATAATAAGTTAGGAAATTGAAGGGAGGGAAAGTTAAATGACTAAAGTAGAAGTAAAAAATGGTAACGTTGATAATGCATTAAAAAGATTTAAAATTAAAGTTGCTAAAAGTGGAGTCCCTTCTGAACTAAAAAAACATAAGGAATATAAAAAACCTGGAGTTAAAAGACGTGAAGCAAAAAAAGAAATGATTAAAAATTCACGTAAGAGAAACAAAAGAAATAGATAATTTTAAAGTGGTTATATTTTTATAAGCACTTTTTATATAAAAGAAAGAGTGATAATATGTTTAATAATATAAAAAAAGATTTAATTAGTGCAATGAAAGAACAAGATAAATTCAAATTATCTGTATTACGTATGTTAAAAAGTGCTTTACAAACAGAAGAAATAAATAAAAAAAGCGAATTAACTGAAAATGAAGTTTTAAATGTTATAAAAAAACAAGTAAAAGTTAGAAGTGCATCTTTAGAAGAATATAAAGAATATGGTAGAAATGACTTGGCAGATAATTTAGAAAAAGAAATAGAAATACTTAAAACTTATTTACCAGAGGAATTATCTCATGAAGAATTAACTAAAATTATAGATGAACAATTTAATATAATTAATCCTACAAGCGTAAAAGATATGGGTAAAGTTATTAAAGCTGTATCAAGTATAGTTGGTACACGTGCCGATATGAGTGAAGTTAGTAAAATCGTAAAAGAAAAAATTAATAATTTGTAAAAATAAAAAACTGAGTTAGTAAATAATTCAGTTTTTATTATCTGATAAAATAAATTAATAGACTAGCTACCATACTACCTACCATAGCAATTAACATAATCCAAACTAATATTTTAGCAGCTATATTCTTATTCTTTTTATTTTTAGCCATCATTTCACCTCAACATACTAATTATACTAAATTATGAATAATAAATAAAGTATTTTAATAATATTTATTAGGTGATGGTATGAAATATATTAAGGCAAGTTATAAAAAATATAGTAGAATTTATAATATAATATTATTAAGTATATCGATTAGTATTACATTAGGATTAATATTATCATTTTGTTTAGATAAAGAATTAGTTAATAATATATATAACTATTTTTTAAATCATGTTAATAATTATAAAATAAATATTTTTAATAATATAGCATATCCAATATTAATATATACTAGTATATTTGTATTATCATTAACTTTAATAGGTAGTTTTATACCTTTTTTAATGATTATAATAGAAAATATTAGTATTGGATTATTATTAGGTATAATCTTAAGAATTAAAGCTATAAAAGGCCTGTTATTTGGTATTATATATTTTACATTAACTAAATTATTATATATTATAGTATTAATATATTTAACAATAAATATATATAAGTTTATTAGAACACTTTTATTAAATATTAAGAAAAAAGAAAATATTAGTATATATAATTTATATTCAAATATAATAGTTAAAACCTTATGCTGTATTATAACAATATCTTTATATAATGTTATTATGTTATTTATAGGACCACATATATTTGAAATGTTTACTTTTCTAATATAATTAATTTACAAAATTAGAAAAATTTAGTACAATATCTTTGGTGATTTAGATGTCAAAAGTAGTAATTGGAATGAGTGGTGGAGTAGACAGCTCAGTAGCTGCTTACCTACTTCAAAAAGAAGGTTATGAGGTTATAGGATTATTCATGCGTAACTGGGATAGTATGATTAATAATGATATTAATGGAAATCCTACTTTAAATAATAATATATGTCCTCAAGAACAAGATTATAATGATGCTTTAGAAGTATGTAATAAATTAGGAATAGAATTACATAGAATAGATTTTATTAAAGAATATTGGGATAATGTCTTTACTTATTTTCTAAATGAATTAAAGCTTGGTAGAACTCCTAATCCAGACTTAATGTGTAATAAGTATATTAAGTTTGATTTATTTATTAAAGAAGCTAAAAGATTAGGCGCAGATTATATTGCAACAGGTCATTATGCTAAAATTGAAGGAAATAAACTTTTAAGAGCTAAAGATTTAAATAAAGATCAGACATATTTTTTAGCACAAGTAAGTGCTAATCAACTAAAAAACGTTATTTTTCCATTAGGTGAAATAACTAAACCAGAAGTACGTGAAATTGCTGAAAAAATTGGTCTTTCAACTGCTAAAAAGAAAGATTCTACAGGAATATGTTTTATAGGTGAAAGAAATTATCAAAAATTTATACAAAATTATTTAAAACCAAATCCAGGCGATATAATTGATGTCGATACAAAAGAAGTTATTGGAAGACATACAGGGCTAATGAATTATACAATAGGTCAAAGAAGAAATGTTGGGATAAGTGGAAATCCTGAAAAACACTTTGTAGTAGGAAAAAACGTTAAAGATAACATCTTGTATGTAGCATTTGGAGACGATCCAGAAACTCTTTATAGTGATTCTTGTATAATTGATAATATAAATTTCATTTCATCAAAACATCCAACATTTTGTACAGCAAAATTTAGGTACAGAGGCCCAGATTTCGAAGTTTCTTTAGAATATTTAGATAATAATGAAATATTAGTTAGATATCCTAGTGGCGTTCCTGCCGTTACTCCAGGTCAAGCATGTGTATTATATTTAGGAAGAGAATGTTTAGGTAGTGGAATAATAAAAGAAGTTAGAAAAAATGATAAAAAATTATGGTATTTATAAAATGTAATTGAAGATATAATTTTATCTTCTTTTTCTTTACTTTTACTTGACAATTAAGTGTCTAATGGGCTACAATTAATATGTAAAGAACATAAGAGAGTAGGGATAACATGGAAGAAATAAAAGAATTATTAAATAACTTAGGTATATCAAAAGTTAAACTAGCTAAATATTTAGGAGTATCAAGACAAATGGTATATAATTATCTAGAATTAGATAGTATTGATAAATGGCCAAAAGAAAAAAGAATTTTATTATATAAATTATTAAATATAGAAGATGGTAGCAATGAAACTATAAATAAAATAAAGGTTAATGCTGATTATATGGAAGCTGTTGAAGAAAGATTAACTAATACGAATAGATTAAATTTTGATTTAATTGATATAAAAGGATTAAATAAAAAAAGCGCAACACTATTATCAGATTTTACATTTTTATTAAAAGAAAAATTATCAGAAACTTATTCTGAGGAAAATTATTATGTTATAGAATATCTATATCATTTATTACAATCAGTTGACAATATTCCTGAATTTAAATATTTATTAGGATATGTTAGTAAGGCAACTGGATTTACTAAACCAAATGAATTTGCTTTTAATGAAGATAAACAATTTATGTTTGAAGGTATAATCCACTCCGCTTTCACTCTTTATAATAGTGGGGGAGCTTCAAAAAGTAAGGTAATAGTATCTCGCGATAGATTCGTTCAAGAAATTGAAGCACGTAACGAAGAAAAATTATCTAGAACACAACAACTAAATACAGTTAGAATACAAGCATTAAGAGAACTTGGGTACAACGAAATAAATGCATCAAATGCTGCAGAAGTTTTTGAAAAGATTGCTGAAATACAATCAAGAGGTGTATAATTCTCTATCCAAATTAGTTTTATCTTAAACTTCATATAATATATATTATGTTAACTTCTATATTTTAGTCTAAAATATGATTAGTTGATAATCTAACAATTATTCTACAAATAATATAATTATCTATTATTAGAAATTAACTCTTTATTACTTTATTAAATCATATAAGAAAACAATACTCTATCAATCTAAGTATTGTTTTTTTATTTTAATATACTTTTTTCAATTAAGTAAACAATAAACTTATTACAAAAAATATTATTCCTATAATAAAACCTACATAAATATATTTATTATTTTTATTCGAATATTTTAACGATTCTTTTAAAATATCATTTATTGCTAAACTAATCATTATACCAGCAACTAATATGAAAATTATATTTAATATTGTATTATTAATATACTTATATAAAAATAGATAAGCTAATATTGCTCCTAACGGTTCTGATAAACCACTTATTAGAGTAGTTTTAATTGCCTTCCCTACTTTGTGAGTAGAGTAGTAGATTGGAACTCCAATACATATACCTTCTGGTATATTATGTAGCGTTATTGCAATGGCAACTTTTAAACCCAATTTTAAATCATTTGAACTCGTGAGAAAAGTTATAATTCCTTCTGGTATATTATGTAACATTAATACTATTGCACTTATTATTCCTAATTTATAAAGACTACTCCCCTTCTCTTCTAACCTATTAATAATATAATTAGAAAATTTAATTAATAAAATTCCAATAATAAATATTATAAATGATAATATTAAACCATTAAATTTATGTTTTAATAATAAATAGAAAAAAGAATGGGGGATTAAATCAAAAGTACTTATAAGCATCATGACTATTGCACTAAAACTTAAACTAATACTTAAAAATCTATTAATATTTTTTACTCTAATAAAGATAAATAAACAACCTAACATAGTAGATAAACCAGCAATAGTACTTATTAAAAAAGCGTAATAAAAATTATTCATATATAATCACAATTAATTATATGAAATATATCTAAAATTAATTATAAAACTTTACTTAAAGCTTTTATATCTCCTACTCTATTAATTTCTTTTTTGTTTATTTCTTCTAAAATATAAATTAATTGTTTTATATTTGTAATTAATGTTTTAATACTATCAATATTATTAGAATCAATATTATATTTTTTTAAATTTAAATAATCAAGTAATAATATAGCAATACTTCTAATATTAACATTATATAAATCTTCATAAGTATACAAAGTACCATATTCATCAGTATCAATAATATTTATTTCTTTTTTTATACTATCAAATAAAATATTTCCATCATGTAAATCTAATATTCTTATGTTATTTAGAGATAAAATCTTTAAATCATCTTCTAATTTAAGAAAACTATTTAACAAATCTTCAATTAATGTATTTAAATTAAGTTTTTCAAAAGTTACACCATCTTTTTTGTACATAATATATCCTATAAGTTTATTTTTTAAATATATATTTTCAATGGGTACTGCAAAAAAAGAAGTATTTAATTTAGACATTTTTTCCAATCTTTTTTCGAAAAATACATCTCTGTAATTACAAAATATTTTATATAATAATTGATTATTATCTGAATATATAGTAGATGTACCACCTTCATCATTAAATATTTTATATTTTTTATCTAATTTTTTTATGTTTTTTATTTTCATAAACTCTCCTTTTTATAGCCAATAATTACCATTATATAATATAGCAGTAGTAACATAATAATAGTGGGAGGTAATTAAATTTATGGCTAAAAATAATGCTAGAAATAAAGCTAGAGAAACTGAAAAATGTTCAAGTTGTAAAAATAACGAAAGAGCTAGAAGTAATGCTAAATCTTCAAAAAATAGCGCTCGTTAATTAAACTCTAGTTAAATTCCTAAAGGACTATTGATCATTAATAGTTCTTTTTTCTAATTTTGTATTAAATATAATATCATATATTATTAAAATATCAAGAAAAAAAAGATTAGTTTCTTGGAAAATATTCCATATAATCTTTTTTTAATTTTTGATTAGTTAAATGAGTATATATTTGTGTAGTACCAATACTTTCATGGCCTAAAAATTCTTGTATTATTCTTAAATCTGCGCCATTTTCTAGCATATGAGTTGCTATACTGTGTCTTAATGTATGAGGTGATACATCTTTTTTTATACCAGTTTCTAAAGTTCTTTTTTTAATCATTTTAAAAACACCTTGCCTAGTCATTTTTTTCCCATGATTATTTAAATAAACGTAATTGTTTTGTTCCGTTTTTACTAGTTTATATCTATAATCTTTAACATATATTTTTAAATATTTTATAGCTAAGTCATTTATTGGAACTATTCTTTCTTTACTACCCTTCCCCATTATTCTAACTATACAATCATTTAAATCAATATTTTTAAACTCTAAATTTATAAGTTCACTAATTCTAAGTCCTGTAGCATATAAAAGTTCAAGAATAGACTTATTCCTAGCACTAAAAGCATCTTTAATTTCAATATCTAAAAGTTTATCAACTTCTTCCACATTCAAATAAGTAGGCAGATGTTTAGATAGTTTAGGAGTATCTACTTTATCAATAGGATTAATGCTTATCTGACCTATCTTAATATAATAATTATAAAATGTCTTATAAGCACTCAAATAATTAGAAATACTACTAGATTCTAGTTCTAACTCTGATATAAAGTTTTCTATATCCTTACTTGTAAGTTTTAAAATATCTTTCTTTATCTCATCATTTAAATGATTTAATGCATTTAAATAAGTATTAATAGTATTTTTAGAATAATTTAAATCCATTTCCAAATATAATAAAAAATTATTTATATATTCATCATTCATAACATCATCCACTTCTCTATTACAATAAAATTATAACAAAACTACATTTTTAAAACAATAATATTTAATTATCATAATTTAATTCATGTAACATTTGTTCTTTTATTTTATAAAAAAAAGAAAACCTTATCTTGTAAAAAGGTTTTCATACATTGACGACCGAGATTATTTATTGCTCGCACCACCTAGAAGTGAGAAACATTTATTAATGCAATACTAATATACAAAAATTAATATAATTTTACATAAAGTAAAATAAAAGAATGACTTTTAATCATAAAGTTGGTAAAATTATATATAGAAAGTGTGATTATATGGAATTACTCGCTAATAAAATTAGACCTAAAAAATTATGTGATGTTATAGGACAAGAACATTTAATTGGTGAAGGAAAAATTATATATAATTTAATAAAAAATAAAAAAATGTTTTCTTGTATATTTTATGGTAAACCAGGTATAGGCAAAACTACACTTGCTAATGTAATAGTTAATGAACTTGGTATGCAGTATAGATTTTTAAATGCTACAACAAGTAAAATACAAGACTTTAATATAGTTATAGAAGAAGCTAAAATGAATGGTGAAATGATAGTTATAATAGATGAAATACATCGTATGAATAAAGATAAGCAAGATATACTTTTACCATATTTAGAAACTGGCTTAATAATACTTATTGGTCTTACTACTTCTAATCCATATCATAAAATAAATCCAGCAATTAGAAGTAGATGTCAAATATTTGAATTGCATGAATTATCAAATAAAGATATTATTAAAGGTTTAAAAAGAGCTTGTGAAAGTTTAGAAAATATAAATATAAAAGATGATGTACTTAATGTTATTGCTAATAATTCTGGAGGAGATTTTAGAGCAGCTTTAAATAATTTAGAATTAGCATATTATGGTTCAAGTGATAAAATAATAACTGTAGATACATTAAAAAATATTAATTCAAAGCCAATCATTTTTGCCGATAAAAATGAAGATGGACATTATGATATATTAAGTGCATTTCAAAAAAGTATACGAGGTAGTGATCCTGATGCAGCACTTTATTACCTTGGAAGATTAATTGAAATTGGAGATTTAGATAGTATTTATAGACGTATGAGTGTAATTGCTTATGAAGATATAGGATTAGCAAATCCTAGTGTAGGTCCAAAAGTAATGGCAGCAATAAGTGCAAGTGAATTAGTAGGACTTCCAGAAGCAAGAATACCTCTTTCTGTAATCGTTACTGAACTAGCATTATCACCTAAAAGTAATAGTGCTCATGTAGCATTAGATTTAGCATTAAATGATATTAGAAAAGGGAATACAGGAAATGTACCTAATCATATAAAAACTAATTCACCAGATTATAAATATCCACATAACTATCCTAAATATTGGGTAAAACAACAATATTTACCTGATAATATTAAAGATAGAAAATATTATAAACCTAGAATAAATAATTATGAAAATAATTTAAATAGAATAAATAATGAAATGAGGAACTAAATGAAAAAAATTGCAATGATAGGAACAGGGGCTTATGGATTAGGAGTTAGTATCGCTCTTTTAAAAAAGAATGAAAGTATTACAATGTGGGTCGAAAGTGAAGAAAAAGCAAAATTCTTAAACAATAACAAAAAAAATGCTAATATATTACCTAATATAGAAATACCAGAAAATATTATATTTACAAATGATTTAAATGAAGTAATTAGCAACACTAATATTGTATTTATAGCGGTTGCTGCTAAATTCATTGACAGTGTAGCTAAAGATTTATCAAAATTAAATATTAAAAATAAACACTTTTGTATACTAAGTAAAGGTATAGAACAAAACACTTGTGAATTTGTTATAGACGTATTTAAAAGATATGTAAAAACAAAAAATGTCTCTGTAATATCTGGCCCTTCATTCGCTATAGATATGGCTAAAGGAGAACCTGTAGGTTTAACGATTGCTAGCAAAAACAATAAAACTATGCTAGCAATAAAAAGAGTATTAGCAAGTGATACAGTAAAATTAAGAATATCAAATGATATTATAGGTGTAGAATTATGTGGTAGTATTAAAAATGTTATTGCAATTGCATCTGGTATTTTAGAAGGTTTAGGTTATACTGAATCAACAAGAAGTTTTTTAATTACTGAATCTCTACACGATATTAAATCTTTAATATATGGACTTGGAGGAAAAAAGAAAACAATACTTTCCTATGCAGGAGTCGGCGATTTACTTTTAACGGCAACAAGTAGTAAATCTAGAAATTATACTTATGGTATATTAATAGGAAAAAAGAATTATACTATGGCAGAAGACTACTTAAAAAATAATACAGTAGAAGGATACTACACACTTAAATCTATTTATACTTTAATAAAAAGAAAGAAAATAAATATGCCAATAATTAATTTGATTTATGAAATAATAATAAATAAAAAAGAACCTGAAAAATTATCAGAATTCTTAATCAAAAAAGACTAAATTAAGTCTTTTTTTTTTATTGTAATTTCAACCGCACCACTTAATTTAATTTTATCAGATAATA
>URLV01000014.1 GCA_900548725.1 uncultured Mycoplasmatota bacterium | reverse complement strand
GAATTATCCTCCCTTATAGAAGATGATATTTAAATACCCTTCACTATATATTATTATGTATTTTTTTGTTTTTCCTTTTTTTAATAACAATTTCTTAAAAAAATTTTAAAAAATATACAAATATAAAATATTGGTATAAATAATTTATAATTTTTACTTTTTGTTATTACAAAATGTATTTTTACATATAATTAGATGGTGAATAATATGAAAATATGTGTTTATGCAATATGTAAAAATGAAGAGAAGTTTGTTAAACGTTGGTATGAAAGTATGAAAGAAGCAGATGAAATATATGTTCTTGATACAGGTTCAGAAGATAATACAGTTGATTTATTAAAGGAATGTGGTGTAACTGTTAAAACTGAAATAATAAAGCCATGGAGATTTGATGTTGCTCGAAATAAATCTTTAGAAATGGTTCCTAATAACGCAGATATATGTGTATGTACGGATTTGGATGAAGTATTTGTTTCTGGATGGAGAAAATTGTTAGAGAATAATTATAAGAAAGATTGTAGAGTTTATTATACTTATAATTGGCATATAAATGATAAAGGAGAAGGTGATGTTAGTTTTCTTTTAAATAATATACATCCTAGAAATAATTATTATTGGTTACATCCTGTACATGAAGTATTAACTTGTAAAGATATAGAAAAAAGAATTACTTTGTCTAATATAATATTAAATCATTTTCCTGATACTACTAAATCTAGAGGTAGTTATTTAAAATTATTAGAACTTTCTGTTAAAGAAGATCCTTTGGATGATAGAAATATGCATTATTTAGGAAGAGAGTACATGTATTATCATGAATGGAAAAAATGTATTACTACATTAAAAAAGCATTTAAAATTAGAAAGTGCAAAATGGAATTTAGAACGTGCTGCAAGTATGAGATATATTGCTAGAAGTTATATTAATCTAAATAAAATAAATGATGCTGAGAATTGGTATAAAAAAGCCATAGAAGAAGCTGAAAATGTTAGAGAAGGTTATGTTGAATTAGGTATGCTATATAATAGTCAGAAAAAATATTTAGATAGTATATGTTGTTTATTAAATGCCCTTAAAATTAAAAATAAAGATATGGTTTATATAAATGAAGTATTTTGTTGGGATGGTACTATATATGATGTGTTAAGTTTAAATTATTATTATATTGGATTATACGAAGAATCATTATTTTATGTTAATAAAGCATTAGAATATAATAGTAAAGATGAAAGATTAATTAATAATAAAAAATTAATAGAAAAAGAATTTTCTAAATAATTATTGATAAAAATATAAAAAAATATTAATTTTTTTTCTTTTTCCATTTATGATTTTATGATATTATATAGTTGGTTGGTGGTAAAATGAATAACTTAGTTTTGGCTTATTTAGGTGATGCTGTATACGAATTATGGATAAGAGAGTATTTAATAAAAAAAGGAATTGTTAAAGTTAATTTATTACAAAATGAAAGTATGAAATATGTTAGTGCTAGAAGTCAGGTAGAACATTTAAATAAATTAATTGATAATAATATTTTAACAGAAGAAGAAATTGATATTGTAAAAAGAGGTAGAAATGCATCAAGTCATGGAAAAAGAAATGTGGATATTGTAACGTATAAGAAAAGTACTGGTTTTGAATGCCTAATAGGTTATTTAAAAATAAATAATAATATAGATAGAATAAATGAAATAATGAATTATATAGTGAGGGATTAAATATGAGAGTAACTGGTAAGAATGTTTTTAATGAATTAAATGTAAAAGATATAAGAAAGATATATTTAAGTAAGCATTTTAAAGATAAGAATATACTTGATATAATACATAAAAATAATTTGAAATATGTTTTAATTGAACAAAAAATATTAGATGGTATGATTAAAAATAATCAAGGTATAGTTGTTGATATAAATGATTATACTTATAAGAATATAGATGTTATTGATGATGATTTTGTAGTTATATTAGATCATTTAGAAGATCCTCATAATTTTGGAGCTATAATACGTACTTGTGAAAGTAGAGGTATTAAAAATATTATTATACCTAAAGATAGAAGTGTGTGTGTTAATGAAACTGTTATGAAATGTAGTGCAGGTACTTTAAATCATGTGAATATAATTCAGGTTACTAATTTAGTTAATGCTATTAATTATTTAAAAGATAAAGGTTTCTTTGTATATGGTGCTGAAGCTGATGGGGTAATGTATAAGAATGTTAGTTATAGTGATAAAATATGTTTAATAATTGGTAGTGAAGGTAAAGGAATTAGTCCTGTTGTTAGAAAAAATTGTGATGAAATAATATCTTTACCTATGAATGGACATATAAATAGTTTAAATGCTTCTGTTGCTGCTGCAATATTAATATATGGTATAGGTGAATAATGGAATATCCAGATAATGAACTAACTTATTTATTGAATGATAATAATGAAATTGCTCAAGATTTATTGTATGAGAAATATAATTATATTATTAAATCTATTTTAAATAAATATAGAAGAGTGTTCTTGGCTTTAAATATAGATTTAGAAGAAGCAAGGCAAGAAGCTAATTTGGCGTTTAGTTATGCCATTTATAATTATAATGAAGATAGAGATACTAGTTTAAATACGTTTGTAACATTGTGTGTTGAAAGAAGAATTAGAGCTGTTATTAAAAGTAAAGAAACTATGAAAAGTAAAGTACAAAGTGAAACAATATCTTTAAATAGTGATATTTTTTTGGAAAATACTATAGCTGATTTTCAATATGAACCTTCTAAGAGAATAGAAAATATTGATATGTTAAAATATATTAATAGTAAAGTTAAAGATTTGTTGTCTGACAAAGAGAAAGAAGTATATAATTTGTTATTACAAGGGATGGATTATCAAGAAATTGCAATTAATTTAAATAAAACACCTAAACAAGTTGATAATACTATACAAAGAATTAGAATAAAGTTAAAAAATCTTGATTAGGGTATTGCATATAAATACTTTTTGTGTTATATTATGTTTGTACACGGAAGTGTTTTTTTAATACATTAATTTAGAGGTGGAAAAATGGCAAAAGATAATGAAAAAAAAGGGTATGTTGAAGAAGTTAAAGATGAGATGAAAAAGGTTAAATGGCCTACAAAAAAAGAAATGGTTAAGTATACTATTTCTACGTTGGCATTTGTTATTTTATTTGCTTTATTCTTTTTCGGAATAGAAAGTTTGTTTGCTTTTGTAAAGGGGTTAATTGGTTAGTATGGAAAATAATACAAGTGAAAAATTATGGTATGTAGTAAATACATATAGTGGACATGAAAGTAAAGTACAAGAAAAGTTATTATCTCGTGCTCAAACAATGGGATTTCAAGACTATATATTTAGAGTAGTTGTTCCAGAAGAAACTGTATATGAAACTTTGAAAGATGGTTCAACTAAAGAAAGAAAAAAGAAAATGTTTCCTGGTTACATTTTAGTAGAAATGATAATGACTGATGAAGCATGGTATATAGTACGTAATACTCCTGGTGTTACAGGATTTATTGGATCAAGTGGTAAAGGTGCTAAGCCTACACCATTATTACCTCAAGAAATAGATAAAATATTATCTAATATGGGAATGACAAGAATGGATGTAGATAAGGACTTAGCAATAGGTAATAAAGTTAATATAACTGATGGACCATTTAAAGGAATGCTTGGTACAATTGATAATATTGATATAGAAAATAATACTTTGACAGTTTTAATAGATTTATTTGGACAAGAAACTCCTGTTGAAGTTGAATTAAGCCAAGTTATTGCAGAATAATTTATAAAAATTAAGAAATATGCTAAAAATAATTTAAATATTTCTTTTTTTTTGTTATAATATTCTTTGAAGAGTAGGTGAATTATGAAAAAGTTTTTACTTTTAGTAAGTATCTTATTTGTTACAAGTGCATGTACTAATATTAATAAAATAGATTATAAAGATAATATTAATAGTGTTATAAAAGATAATTATAATAAAAAAATATATAATCATAGTGGTAATGGATATAAATATTATTTACCTAAATATATGAGTATTAAAAATGTTATTAATTATAATGAAACTATTAATAGTAATGATTATACTTATTATTTATACTTAGATGTTATTAGTTATTTTAATAATAAAGATATTTTAAATAATAAAAAATGTAGTGATAGCTATGAATTTAAGTATAAAGATTTAAGTGGTTATTTGTGTATAAATGATGTAAATGATAAAAAGTTAGTTGAAATTGTATATAATTATGCTAAAATAGAAGTGATAGTAGAAGAAATAGATTTAAGTGAAGTAATAAATAATTCAATTATAATATTATCAACTATTAATTATGATAAAGATTTAATAGATAATTTATTAGGTGAAAATAAGATAAATAGTAGTGAAGAGAATTTAAACATTTTTGATAATAATAAAAATAAAGATGACTTTTTAGAGGTCGTAGAAGAATATGATAAATATTATGAAAAAGACGATAAATTACCTGACTATGATGTTATTAATTAGAGAGGATGAACTTTATGAAATTATTAGATAAAGTTAAAGGAATACTATTTGATGAAGAAGAGATAGAAATACCTGAAATAAAAAGTGAACCAAAAAAAGAAGTAAAAAAAGATGTTGTAGAAGAAAATCCTATTAAAGAAATAAAAATACCTAAAGATGATTTTAAAGATACAGAGTATAGAAGTGAGTCTACATTTACTTTTCCTATAGATTTTGAAGATGATGAAGTTATTGTTAAAGAAGAAGTTAAACCTAAAATAGAGGAAAAGAAAATAAAGAAACCAGAAAAGAGAGATTATAGTGATTTCTTATCAAGAAAAGAAGAAAAAAAACATTTTAAACCAACACCAATTATATCTCCAGTATATGGTGTATTAGATCAAAATTATAAAAAAGAGGATGTAGTTGTTAAGAAAGATATTTTAAGAAGGCCTAATGAATTATCTTTAGAAGAAGTTAGAAAAAGAGCATTTGGTTCATTAGAAGATGATATAGATGCTAATTTAACTGTTACTAAAGAATTAAAGATTGAAGATAAAGTTGAAGTAAAAAAGGAAGTTAATCAACCGGTAGAAAAACCTGTTGATAAAACTAAAACAATAGGTGAATTAATTGAAGAAGATAGCATGAGTTTAGATATACCAAAAATTGATAGTATAGAAGAAACTCAAGATGAATATAATAAAGATGTACCAAATGATATTGTACCAACAAATTCTATAGAAGATTTATTAAGTCGTCATGAAGAAAGTGATATAGTAAATGATAAAGAAACTAAAAATGATGTTTTAGAAGATAATAAATTAAATGATATAAATGATGATGAAGCAGATTTATTTAGTTTAATTGATTCAATGTATGAAGAAAAGGGAGAATAGAGTATGGATTTTGTAGAAATGTTGCCAGTAATAATATATTTATTGTTGATTGTACTTTTGATAATACTAATTGTATTAGGTATAAAATTGATAATAATTATTAATAAGACTGATAAGTTGGTAAGTGATGTACAAGAAAAAGTTAGTTCATTTGATAGTGCTTTTAGACTAGTTAATATCATAAGTGATAGACTTTCTATAGGAGTAACAACTATAGTAGATGGTATAATTAGTTTAATAAATAAATTATTTAAAAAAAGAAAGGAAGATAATGAAGATTATGAGTAAAAATGTTGGTAAAATTTTAGCAGGAGTAGGACTTGGAGTAGGTTTAGGAATGCTATTTGCACCTGAAAAAGGTAAAGATACTAGAAAGAAATTAATGAATAAGCTAAATGAAATGTATGATAAAGTAAAAAGTATTGATGCTGATGATGTTAAGAAAAGTATCGAAAGACAAATTAAAGAAATTAGAAATGATTTAGAAGATTTGGACAAAGAAAAAGCATTAAAACTTGCTAAAGAAAAAGGAAAGAAAATAGTTAAGAAAAGTGAAGAACTTTATAAATTAGCTGTTAAAAAAGGTACTCCAATACTAGAACAAGCTGCTGATGAAGTAAGACAAACTGCAATAGATGTATTAAATTCTATTACAGAAAAATTAGAAAAGAAAGAAAAATAATTAAAAGGAACATTTACATAAGTGTTCTTTTTTGTTAAAATTAATTTAAGTAAAGATAAATTTTGTGGAGGCAGTATGTTACAAGATTTAAGAGAATATAAATTAGTATTAGATGCAATAAAATTTTCAATTTCTAATAATAATGTTGAATCTGATATGAAAGAAGAATATGATGAAAATATAAAATATAAATTATTACATGATGAAGATGTGAAAAAAATGTTATTAAGAAGGGAACAATATGACAGACGAAGATATATGGAATAGTTATTTTTATCCAGGTACGGATATATTAAAAAATAAACTTAATATTAAAGATAAAAATGAGTTAAAAAAGGTAGAATATTCATTAGTTGCAAAAAAGAATACATTATTATTTTTGGATAGAACAAAACCTGATACTTTTGATATAAATCATTTAAAATATATTCATAAATATTTGTTTGAAGATATATATCCTTTTGCTGGTGAATTAAGAGATGTAGAAATGGGTAAAGGGTTTATGTTTTGTTTTACTAAAGTTGAATTAATAGAAACATCACTTCATGAAATATTAGATAATATAGATGAAGAAGTTATAAAGTATTCAAATTCTAAAATGTTTTATGCAGAAAACTTAGCTAACTTGTATAAAAGATTAATACAAATACATCCATTTAGAGAAGGAAATGGAAGAACTACAAGAGAATTTTTAAGAGAGTATGTTGAAAGTAGAAATAAATATTTTGATGTAGATTATTATTTAGATTTTAATTTAAGTGAAGAAAATTTAAATGTATTAGAACATGTTCCTAAAGAAGAAAAGTATGGGAATTTAACAATGGTATTTATGAATATATTAAAAAGTAAAGAAAAGACTAATATAAAAAAACTTTAAAAGATTTTGTAAATAAAATGTAAAAAAAATATGTAAACCATTCACTTAAATAATTATATATAGTATAGTTAAGATAAGGAGGGTGGCTAAATGATATATCCATCAATAGATAAATTATTAAACATTGTTGATTCTAAATATATGTTAGTTCATATAGTTAGCCAAAGAGCAAAACAAATGCATGAGTTTGATCATTATCAAATGAAAGAATGTGATTATCACAATAAAAGAGAACTTGGACGTGCATTAGAAGAAGTTGAACATGGTTTAATAAAAGTTAAAAAAAATTAATGAGTATTTTATAATACTCTTTTTCTACATTTAGGAGAGTGAATATATGAATTTATATGGTGAAGTATTAGAAAATGTTTCTTTAAAAGATTATAATACGTATAAGATAGGTGGTAAAACTAGATATTTAGTTAAACCTTATAATATTGATAGTTTAAAAGAATTGCTTATTTATATAAAGAATAATAATTTGAAATATATAATTATTGGTAATGGTAGCAATATAATATTACCTGATTCAGATTATGATGGTGTTGTTATATTATTGAGTAAATTAAATGAAATAAAAATTAATGAAAATACAGTTAATGCTTTTTGTGGAGTGTCATTAACATATTTTGTAAATGAATTAGTAAAAAATAATTTAGGAGGGCTAGAATCTTTATCAGGTATACCTGGTACATTAGGCGGTGCTATTTTTAATAATGCTGGTTGTTATGGACAAACTATTAGTGATAAACTAAATAGTGTAACATATTTAGAAAATGGAGAAATTAAAACTATAAATAAAGAAGAATGTAATTTTTCATATAGAGATAGTATGTTTAAACAAAAGAAAAATTTTATTATATTAAGTGCAAAATTTAAATTAGATTATAAAAATAAAAAAGAAATGCTTAATGTTATAAAAGAAAATATGATAAAAAGAAATACTAGTCAACCACTTAATTACCCAAATGCTGGTAGTGTATTTAGAAATCCTATTGGTTATAGTGCTGGTAAATTAATAGAAGATGCTGGACTAAAAAATTATCATATAAATGGAGCTTATGTTTCAGATAAACATGTTAACTTTATAATAAATAAAGATAATGCAAGTAGTGAAGATATAATAGAACTTATAGAATATATACAAAAAGAAATAAGTGAAAAATATAATATAAAATTAAAATTAGAACAAGAAATAATAAAATATTAAATATATTAAATTTTAACTCACTTTTTAGGCATTAATCACATAAAATGTTATGAGGAGTGATATAATGTCTTATTTTAAAGAAATAGTTACTAAAGCTGTAATAGGTAAAGGAAAGAAAACTACTAATTTATCTCATTTAATAGAAACTGAAGATAATATTAATACTGTACTTGGATGTTGGGTTATAAACCATACATTTAATGGTATTAATAATAATGGTAAAGTTTTAATTAATGGTAGTTATGATATTAATGTTTGGTATTCTTATGATAATAATACTAAGACTAATGTATTAGTTAAGAGATTTACATATCAAGATACAATGAATGTTAAGATTAAAGAAAATAGTGAATTGACTAGTTCTAGTGATATAATTGTTAGAGCGTTAAATCAACCTAGTGTAACAGATGTATCTGTAGATGGAATGAAAATTAATTTAACGGTACATAAAGAAATGGGAGTAGAAATAGTAGGAGATACTAAAGTTAGAGTAAGTGTAGAAGATGAATTTGAAGATTATGAAGAAATAGTTGATGATGTTGTTGAAGATAATAATACTACAGTTGATACTAATAGCGATAATATAGAAATAACAGATGATTATTTAAATTAAGTTATTGAAAGATAACTTTTTTTAATGCAATTTTATAAAAAATCTTGATTTGGTGTATTTTGAGCTTTGAAAAAATCTTTATTTGGTGTAAAAACATAGTGAAAAAAATCTTGATTTGGTGTATAATGAATATCAGATTTGTTAGGAAGTGATTATATTGAAATGTTGTATACTTACTTTAGGATGTAAAGTAAATACTTATGAAAGTGAATATATAAAAGAAAAATTTAAAAACAATAACTATGAAATAGTTTCTATAAATGATAATCCTGATGTAGTTGTAATTAATACATGTACTGTTACTAATCAAAGTGATGCTAAATCTAGAAAATTAATAAGACAAGCAAAGAAAATTAATCCAAATGCTTGTATAGTAGTTTGTGGATGTGCTAGTGAACATCATAAAGAAAATATCGTTGATACGGATATAGATATATTAATAGGTAATTATTATAAAAGTAAAATAGTTGATTTAGTAAATCAATATATGATAGATAAAAATAAAATAAATACATTTGTTAATATGTCTGACGTAGAATTTGAAGATATGAAAATTAATAACTTTTTAAATAAAACTAGAGCATTTGTTAAAATACAAGATGGATGTAATAATTTTTGTTCTTATTGTATTATTCCTTATATGAGAGGAAGTATAAGAAGTAAAGATATCGACGTTGCATATGAAGAAATAAAAAGTTTAGCAAATAACGGATATTATGAAGTTGTATTAACGGGTATACATACTGGTAGTTATGGTACAGGTAAAGATTATGATTTAGTAGATTTAATTAGAAGAATAAGTAAATTAGATAATTTAAAAAGAATTAGAATATCAAGTATAGAAATAACAGAATTAAACGATAAATTTATAGAAGAATTAAAGAATAATAATAAAATATGTAATCATTTACATGTTCCAATACAAAGTGGTAGTGATAGAATATTAAAATTAATGAATAGAAAATATAATATAGAGGAATATAAAAATATTATAAATAAAATAAGAAATGTAAGACCTGATATAAATATTACAACTGATTTAATAGTGGGATTTCCAACAGAAACTGATGAAGATTTTTTAGAAACTTGTAATAATTTAAAAGATATAGGTTTTAGTAAAATACATACATTTCCATATTCAAAAAGAGATAATACTAAAGCTGCATTAATGGAACAAGTTAATGATAGTATTAAGAAAGAAAGAGTTAATACTATATTAGAATTGTCTGATGAATTAGAAAATAAATACTATAATAAATTTTTAAACAAAGATATAGAAGTATTGGTAGAAGAAGTAAAAGATAATATAAGTATAGGACATACATCTAATTATATTAAAGTAATTATAAATGAAAAATTAGAACATAATAAATTTTATAATGTTTATATTAATAATATAGATAAAAATAATGTATATGGAATAATTAAGTACTAGTAAAATAGTACTTTTTATATTACAATTATTATAGTAGAGAAAGGTAAATATATATGAAAGAATATGAAATATATGATAATAATATTAGATTAGGTATAGTTAAATTATATGAAAATAATATAAGTAATAATATAAATAATAGTATTATAGAAGATAATAAAATGTTTAGAAATATTATAGTTAATAAAGGTAATAAACAAACTTATTTAGTATCTATTAATGTAAATGATATAGATGAATTATATGATGTAGTTTCTAAATATAATAGTGATAATGTATATGAAGAAATTGATAATATAAAGAAATATAATAATATTAAATCTATAAAGAAAAATACTAAGTTAGATATTATAGTTAAAGAAAATGATTTATATTTATTTAATAAATCTATTAAAGATATTAATATAGATAGTTTAATTAATTCTAAAATATATTTTATAGATAATGTTATAGATGATGCTAATTTAGTTAGTATAAAAGATAAATTAGATATAATAAAGAATAATTATAATAATAAGAAAAGTAGTAGTACTTATGAATTTTTGTTAGAAGAAGAAAAAGAAAATGTTTTAAAAGATTATTTGGTATCTTTAGATAAGTTAATTAAGTTTATAGAAGATAATACTAATTATAAATATGGTATAGATTATGTTATTTCTATAAAAATTGATTAAAATATATTGCATTGATAAAAGAATTATTATAAAATGTATTTAGGATAGCAAAAGTAATTTTGTATCTTAAATATTTTAATTTACGATTCATAAAAAAGATGAAAATAAGATTGTATAACTTCTCTCCCGACCTCGAAAATTTGTTCGGGGGGGGGGGTTATAAAGAAGTGAAAATATATAGTCTTTTTTGTGTATTAAAAAATGACAAATTATTTGTTTTAAATATGATTTAATATTAGTACTATAGGCACGTTCATATTAGATTAAATATTTATTATAATAGTATTGTCAAAATAAAAAAGGAGTGTGATTACGAATGAATCGTAAGCAAAAAATAATAGTTAGTATAACAGGAATAATATTAGTTAGTTTAATCTTAATAGGTTTAACATATGCATATTTTTTAACTAAAATAACTGGAAATACTAATACAAAATCAATAAGTGTAACGACAGCAAATCTAGTACTAGAATATGGAGAAAATACTAACGTAGTACAAGGGATAAACAATGCAGAACCAGGTTATTCTGTAGAAAAAATATTTACTGCAACTAATAAAGGTAATAGTGATGTTACATATGGCGCAGCATTAGAAAATATTGTTAATGAATTATCAAGACAAGAAGACTTAGTATACACATTAACATGTACTTCATATCTAAAAGAGGGTTTTAGTTTAGCAAGTGATGGAACTATAACAGGTACAGTTGATGGAACATGTAATGGGGTAAGTACAGAAAAACAATTTCCAAGTACAAGTACATTATCAGTAATGATAACAAATACAATAGATACAACACATACACAAGCATACAAATTAACAATAACATATAAGGAAATGAATGTTGATCAAAGTACAGATATGAATAAAACATTTAGTGCAAAAGTAAATATAGTAGATATAAATGCATTAACAGTAAATAATCCATATAAAAATGATACAGGAACATTAAAGAAAGCAATCATAGATAATGCTATGTTAGGTGTAGGAACTACGGTTTATAGAGAAGTTCCATTAACAAATCCTGGTAATGAAATAGCTACTTATAAAACTGGAAACATGATTGATGGAGAAGAAGTTGTTAATATGAATAATTCTGACTGTAATCCATATTCGTGGAGCATTGGTAATACTCCGGAAGAAGCTCAAAAAGCATCAGTAGACTATACAAAAACAGCACAAGATGCCGTTGGCAAGTATGTTTATTGTCCTAATAAGTGGACAAAAAAATTACTTGCTTTTGATTCTAGTACAAATGATTTAACTTTTTATAAGTCAGTTGAAGAAACCAAAACAGAACAGACATTATCAAAAATAGAGGATAATGATGGCATAAGTTATTATTATAGAGGAAATGTTGATGATAATTATATAGATTATGCTGGAATGTGTTGGAGAATTGTTAGGATAGAAGGTGACGGAAGTATTAAAATTATCTTGGAAAATAAAAATAATGTTTGTGAAAAGACTAATGGTGAGCTTGATTCTAAGTTAGGAGCAGCAAATTGGGGGATTGACAATACTAATGGATTATATAAAGCAAATTATTTAAATCCTAGTAGTAGTGCTGATAGTGCTTTAGTTAATCTTTTTAAAACTTTTCAAACAGATTCCCTAAAAGATAATTTAACAAATTTAAAATCAGGAAATTGGTGTATGAATGAAAAAGCTTATGCTAGTGGAACAACAACTTTATCAACTACTATTGATAAACAAAATTATTATACTAATAAAACGGCTTTTGATTATGAAACAAAAGTTAGGTTAGAAAATATGGCAACAAAAAGTCCAACATTAAAATGCAATGGTACAGTAATGACAAAATATTCAGATAATTCTACCATTATGTATGTAGGAACTTTAACAGCAGATGAAGTAGTGTTTGCAGGTGAAGTAGCAGATCCAGATTGGGAATATGGATATAATGATGATTTTTATTTAGGTAAAGATTTTAATTGGTGGACATTATCATTAGGACAATTTGGTTCTGATTCAGATAAAGCTTATGCATTTAGTTATAAAGGATTAACAGATGAAATGAGTGTTCAATTTTCACTAGGAATGCAAGCAAGACCAGCAGTACAATTAAAAAATACTGTTACTATTTCTAAAGGTGATGGAACAATAAATAATCCATATGTAGTACAATAAAAAAATAAATTTAAAAAGTGTTAGAAATAATACTTTTTTTAATGAAATAAATTTTTATCTTTGATATAATAATTAATGTTAGTAAGTAGGGTGGTAGTAATGGATAATAAACTTGAAAGATTTTTTAATAAAATATGTTTTAATGATATAGATGACTTTAAAGATTCTAAAGTTATTAAAGTTATTGTAAATAAATTAGAAGAAACTTGGTGTGTTTATATAGAAAATAATAGTTTTATAAATCCATTAAATGCTACTAATTTAATTAATCTTTGTAGTAAAGGAATAGATGGTGTTAGTAAAATAAATATAATATTTAATAATAATAATATTAAAGATGAAGATATAATAGAATACTTTAAATATTTATTAAATAATTTAGTTAAAGATAGACCTTCTATTAGTAGTATATTAAATAATAATATTAGTATTAAAGATAATATTATTAGTATTGAAGTTAGTAGTAATGTTGAAGAAGATTTAATTAAAAGAGAAAGTAAAAATATTATAAATAAATTAGATAGTTTTGGATATAAAAATATAAATATAGAGAGTATATTAAATTTAAAATTAAAAGAAGAAGTAAAGAAAGATATTAATGAATCTAGGAAAGAAATAATAGTTGAAAAGCATGATAATCCTATAATAATGGGAGAAGAAATAAAAACTAAAGTAACTACTATTGATAGTATTATGGGTGAAGATAATAATATTTGTGTTAAAGCATATGTATTTGGTAGTGAAGTATTTGAATCTAGTAAAAGTAATTTTAAAATATTAACACTTAAGATAAGTGATAAAACTGATAGTATACTTGCTAAAATATTTTCTAAAGATGAAGAAGAGTTTAAGAATATTTGTAAAAAAGTTAAAGAAGGAAAATGGTATAGATTTAGAGGATATGTTAAGAATGATCAGTATGCTCATGATATGGTACTTAATTTAAGAGATATAACAAGTATAGAAAGTAAAGATGTTAGTGTAGTTGATGATAGCGAAGAAAAAAGAATTGAACTTCATGCACATACTATGATGAGTCAAATGGATGGTTGCGTTGATGCAAAGAAACTTTTAAAAACTGTAACATCATGGGGACATAAGGCAATTGGTATAACAGACCATAATGGATGTCAATCATTTCCAGATGTATATCATTTTGTTACTGATTACAATAAAGGAAAAGAAGATAAAGATAAATTTAAAGCAATATATGGATGTGAATTAACACTTGTTGATGATACTATAAGAATAGTTACTAGAGAACGTGATTTTGATTTATTAAATACAACATATTGTGTATTCGATTTAGAAACAACGGGTTTTAATGCCGGTGGTAATGACCAAATAATTGAAATTGGTGCAGTACTTATAAATAATGGAGAAATAATAGATAGATTTGATGAACTTATTGATCCAAAAAGACCATTGCCATATAAAATAACAGAGCTTACAAATATTACTGATGATATGTTAAGAGGTAAAGATGATGAAGAAACTGTTGTAAAAAGATTTATAGAATGGTTTAAAGATTATCCTATGGTTGCACATAATGCTAAATTTGATACATCTTTCTTAGAAATGGCTTATAAAAAATATAATTTAGGTACATTTGATAATACAGTGATAGATACATTAGAATTATCTCGTGCATTAGATTCAGAATATTCTAAACATGGTTTATCTGCATTAGTTAAGAGATATGATGTACCTTGGGCAGAAGATGCACACCATAGAGCAGATTATGATGCAGAAGGAACTGCATTAGTACTTTATAAAATGTTAAAAAAATTAGCTAGTAAAAAATATGAAAATGTTAATGAATTAAATAATTTAGTTGATAAAAAAGAAATACATAAATATGGACGTACTTATCATGTTAACTTATTAGTTAAAAATAAAACTGGATTAAAAAATTTATTTAAGATTATTAGTTATGCTAACACTATCTACTTATATAAAACGCCAAGAATATTGAGAAGTAAATTAGAGGAATTGAGAGAAGGTATATTAGTTGGTAGTGGATGTTATGAATCTGAAGTATTTATTGAAGCTAGAAGTAAGAGTGAAGAGGAGCTTAGAACTATAATAGATTTTTATGATTATGTTGAAGTACAACCTAAAGATTGTTATTCTCATTTAATAGATCAAAATGATTTTCAAAATGAGTATGAACTTGAAAGTACAATTAAAAAGATTATTGAATGTACTAAAGATCAAGGAAAAATTATGGTTGCTACAGGAGATGTACATTACTTAAATAAAGAAGATAAGATTTATAGAGAAATTATTATTAATCAAAAAGTTCCTGGAGGTGGAAGGCATCCACTAAATAGAAGCAATATAATTCATATTCCTGAAAATCATTTAAGAACAACAAATGAAATGCTAGATGATTTTTCATATCTTGGTGATGAATTAGCACATGAATTAGTTATAGATAATCCTAAAAAGATTGCTGATATGGTAGATATTATTGAAGTTATAATAGAAACTGGTGGAATACCTTTTTCACCTAAGATGGGAGATTCACGTACTGAAGTATATAACTTGGTATTTGATAAAGCACATAGTATGTATGGTGATCCACTTCCAACAAATATTGAAAAACGTATAGCACAAGAGTTGTATGGAGATGGTATTTTAAAATTAGTTAGTGAAAATACTAAAGAAATGTATCCTGATTTAAGTGATGAAGAATTTGAAATAAAATTTATGGAGAATTTAAGTTCTATAGTTAAAGAAGGTTATGATAAAGTTTATGAATTAACTAAAGAAAATATAAAGAAAAATAGTGAAGAAGAATTAAGTGATGAAAAATTAGATAAAGAAACTAAGAAGAGTTTAGGTGGAATAATTGGTGGAGGATTTGACGTTATATATTTAATTGCACAAAAGCTTGTTAAGCACTCTAACGATGATGGATATTTAGTTGGTTCACGAGGTAGTGTAGGTTCTTCTTTTGTTGCTACGATGATGGGTATAACTGAAGTTAATCCACTTCCAGCACATTATGTTTGTAGTAAATGTAAAAAAAGTGTATTTGAATTTGATGACGGTAGAGCATTAGGTAGTGAATATTCTAGTGGGTTTGATTTACCAGATAAGATGTGTCCTAATTGTAATATACTATTTGAAAAAGCTGGGCAAGATATGCCATTTGCAACATTCTTAGGTTTTAATGCAGATAAAGTTCCTGATATAGATTTAAACTTTTCTGGAGATAATCAAGCTAGTGCACATGAATATACTAAAGTATTATTTGGTGTAGATAATGTTTATCGTGCTGGTACAATTGGTACAGTTGCTGAGAAAACTGCATATGGTTTTGTTAAAGGCTATTGTGAGGAAAAAGGAATAAATTTAAGAAGTGTAGAAATAGAAAGACTTGCTATAGGATGTACTGGTATTAAAAGAACTACTGGACAACATCCAGGAGGAATAGTTGTTATACCCGGATATATGGATGTATTTGATTTTACTCCATTCCAATTTCCAGCTGATGACCCAACTAGTGCATGGAGAACAACACATTTTGATTACCATGCAATCGATCAAGATGTTTTAAAACTTGATATACTTGGACACGATGATCCGACAGTTTTACGTATGCTTCAAGATTTATCTGGCATGGATGTAACAAAAGTTCCCTTAGATGATAAAGCAACTATGGATATATTTAAATCACCTGAACCATTAGGGGTAACTAAAGAACAAATTATGTGTGAAACTGGTACATTAGGAGTTCCAGAATTTGGTACGAAATTTGTTATAGGAATGCTTGTAGATACAAAACCAGGAACATTTTCAGAACTAATTAAAATATCAGGTTTATCACATGGTACTGATGTTTGGCTTGGTAATGCACAAGATTTAATACGTAATAATGTAGTAGATTTTAAAGATGTTATTGGGTGTCGTGACGATATAATGGTATACTTGATGTATCATGGGTTAGAACCTAAAAAAGCATTTAAAATAATGGAATTTGTACGTAAGGGAAAAGCAAGTAAAGATCCTGAAACATGGAAAATTTGGGAAAAAGAAATGAGAGATGCCAAAATAGAAGATTGGTTTATAGATTCATGTAGAAAAATAAAATATATGTTCCCAAAAGCTCATGCAGCAGCATATGTAATAAGTGCATTTAGAATTGCATACTTTAAAGTACATTATCCTATATGGTATTATGCAGCTTATTTCTCAATACGTTGTGATGACTTTGATGTAGAATCAATGATAAAAGGTGAGAGTGCAATACGTGCTAAAATAGAAGAATTACAAAATAAAGGATATGAAATGACAAATAAAGAATCTAATACACTTGATGTATTATATTTAGCACTTGAAATGACATGTCGTGGATTAAGTTTCAAAAATATAAATGTAGAAAAAAGTGATGCAAAATACTTTACAATTGATGAAGATGGTAAAAGCTTAATACTTCCTTGGCGTAGTTTAGATGGACTAGGTGTACAAGTATGTAATCAAATAGTAGAAGAAAGAAAGAAAGGTAAATTCATAAGTATAGAAGACTTACAAAATAGAGGAAAAGTAAATCAAACAGCAATAGAAAGATTAAGAACACTTGGAGTACTTAAAGATTTACCAGAATCTAGTCAATTAAGTTTATTCTAACAAAATGTAACAATATTTTTAAACTATATGTATTATTATATATATGGTGATAATTATGAAAAAGATATTTAAGAGTAAAAAATATAAACGTATTTCGTATAGAAAAATAATATTTATACTTTTAATATCTTTTTCGTTTGCATTTATATTAAGTAAATTAAGTATATTTAAAAATAATAGATTTATTAATTTTTTAAAGAAGACTAGTGTTAATGAATTAGATTTAAAAAATATAAATATTAAGGGTGAATATTTAATAAATGTTGGATTAACTAATTTTGATAAAATAAAATTTGATAAAGTTATGTTTAAAGAAGTAGATAAGGATGAAGAAGAATTAAAACCTAGAATATATGTTTATAATACTCATCAAACAGAAGAATATAGAACGATAGAAAATTATAATTTAACTCCTACAGTGCATACTGCATCTTATATTCTTAAAGATTTATTAAAACAATATAATATTGGAGTAATAGTTGAAAATAGTGATTTAAAAACAGATATGAACAAATTGGGTGTTAATTATAATAATGCATATCAAGTTAGCAAATATTGGTTAAATAATTTAGGAATGAATGATTTAGAATTATATATAGATTTACATAGAGATAGTGTTAATTACAATTTAAGCAATGTAACAGTGGATGGAGTAGATTATGCAAAGATAATGTTTGTAATGGGTAATAATTATGATTATTATGATAATCTAGCAGTTGCAGAAAAATTGGTTAATGAAGTAGAAAAAATAAATAAAACAATATCTAGAGGAATATTTACTAGAAAAAATAGTGTATATAATCAAGATTTTAATAAAAATTGTGTATTAATTGAAGTTGGTGGGCCTGATAGCACGTATGAAAGTGTTTCTAATACTTTAAGTGTTTTAGCTCTTGCAATAAAAAATTATTTGGGTGAATGATATGGAAGAAAAGAAAAAGAAAAATATATTTTTAAGAGTATTATTAATATTGTTTATAATATATATTTCTTTATATGTTATGGATAGTTTAGGATATTATAATATTGCTAGTAAAAATAAAATTATAACTGATAAAAAAATGGAAGAATTTGAACGTGATATTAAAAATGGTAAAGAAATAGATATTAAAGAATATGTAAGAGATGAAACAGATTATAAAAATCAATATAGTAATTTAGGTTATCATATTTCTATGGGAATAGACACTGTACTTAATAAAGGCTTTAAAAATATTGGTAAAATATTAGAAAAATTATTTAAGTAAAATAAATATATGTTATACTGTTAATAGAGGTAAAGATATGAAGAAAGATAGAAGAATAAAAAATATAAGTGGTTTAAATCAAATAATGATTGATATTAAACCTGATAGATGTGATAGTGATGTCTATATAAATAGTGATGTGAATGTTACGAATTTAGTTGAATATATGAAAAAATTGAAAGTAGTTAATAAAGATATTACATATTTTCATGCATTTATTACTGCTTTAGCAAAGACTATATATAATAGATCAAAATTAAATTATTATGTTAAAAATAGACATTTATACGAACATAGAGATATAGTAATTTCTTTTGTGGCTAAAATATCTTTTGATGATAAAAGTGAAGAGATTATGTTACTAATTCCTATAGATGAAAAAGATAATATATTTAGCATAAGTAAGAAAATAAAAGATAAGGTGGATTATATTAGAAGTAAAAAAGAGGGCAATATAAGTAAGAATGGTGCTAATAATGCTATAGATATTTTAGGTAAATTACCTAATATTTTAAGAGTACCAATTGTTGGTGTATTAAAAATATGTGATAAGTTTGGTATCCTTCCAAGAAAGTTAGTTAAAGATAATTTATATTATAGTTCTATTATTGTATCTAACTTAGGTTCAATAAAGTGTGGTGCAATTTATCATAATATTACTAATTTTGGTACTTGTTCTGGACTTATTACGTTTGGTGAAATAAAATTAAAGGAATTATTAGATAAAAATGGTAATAAAAATATTAGAAGTGTTTGTGAAATTGGTGTAAATTTGGATGAAAGAATTGCGGATGGTTATTATTTTGCTAAATCATTAAAGTTATTAGAATATATATTGGACAATCCAAAATTATTGGAAGAGGAGTGTTCTAAGATAATTGAAGTTTCTGAAACTCATTAGATAGATAATTTAATAAATATTAAATAATTTAACCAAAACTATGTTTAGCGATTAAATTTTTTTGTATATGTTATTTTTTTCTTGCTTTTTCTTATATTTTTATACTATTGACAAAGTGTGAAATAATATTATATAATTATTCCTGTTCGATAAAAAAGGAGTTAATGAAAGAATGAAAAAAACAAAGATAATTTGTAGTATAGGACCTGCTACACAAAATTGGGAAAATTTTAAAGGATTAGTTAAAGCAGGAATGAATGTTGCTAGAATTAATTTTTCACATGCAACTATAGAAGAAAGAAAATTAGATGAAAGTTTAGTTAAAAGAGCTAGAGAAGAATTAGGTGCTGATATTGGTATATTATATGATACTAAAGGGCCTGATTTAAGAACATGTAATTTTAAAGATGATAAAATAGAATTAGTTAAAGGTAATATGATAAGAATTGTTGAAGAAGATGTTATTGGTACTAATGAAGTTATTTCTTTAAATTATAAAGGTGTATTAAAAGATTTAAATGTTGGTTCTAAAATATTATTAGATGATGGTTTTTATGAACTTATTGTTCGTAGTATAGAAAACGATGGTGTTACTTGTGAAATCATGAATAGTGGAGTAATTAAGAGTAGACGTGGTGTATGTATGCCTGGTGTTAAACTTGATGTTCCATATATTTCAGAAAAAGATAAAGAAGATATTAAGTATGCTTGTGATAATGATGGAGATTTCTTAGCAATATCATTCGTTAATAGTAAAGAAGATGTTTTAGCTGTTAAAGAATTATGTAAAGAATTTGGAAAACCTGATATGTTAATAATTTCTAAAGTTGAAACACAATATGCAATGGATAACTTAGAAGAAATAGTAGATGCATCAGACTATATAATGGTAGCAAGAGGAGATTTAGGAATAGAAACTGGATTTGAAAATTTACCTGAATATCAACAAAAAATGATTGATATGTGTCACGCTAAAAGTAAAGGTGTAATTATGGCTACTCAAATGATGTATAGTATGAAAACAAATATTAGACCAACTAATGCAGAAGTTACTGATGTTTCAAATGCAGTATTAGCTGGTTGTGATGCAATAATGACAAGTGATGAAACTACTATAGGTAACTATCCAGTAGAAACCATTAAAACTATGTCTAAAATATGTGAAAGTGCAGAGAAAATTACTAAATATGATATGGATGAATACATATTAAGAGGAAATAAGATACATAATATAATAGCAAGATGTGCTGTAGATGCTGCTGATTATTTACCTGTAAAAGCAATAGTTGCATCAACATTGACTGGAAAAACGGCACAAGATATAGCGTCACTTAGACCAAATTCATTTATAATTGCAGCAACAACAGATAGAAAAGTTGCAAGAAGCTTATCATTAAAATGGGGTGTTTATACAAGTATAGTTCCAATATATGATGATACAGATGACATAGTAAAAGATGGTGTAGAATCAGCTAAAAACTTACTTCAACTAAATAAAGATGATATAGTAGTTGTAGTTGGTGGAAGTCCTGCTACTGCACATACTAATTTCATTAAAATAGAAAGAATATAATGTAAAGTATTAATCAGTATAATAGTAAAGTTATACTGATTTTGTTTTATAAATATAATAATTAGTGTATAATTAAATAAGAGGTGGCAATATGTTAATTTTAGCAAAAACAGTTCTTGGTATTATGTTGGGATTTATTATATCATTAATTGCTGGTTTAATAATTATACCAATACTAAGAAAAAAGAAGTTAGGACAACAAACGTGTAAATTAATAAATGAAAGACATATAAAAAAAGAGGGTACTCCTACTATAGGTGGTTTAATATTTATTATTCCTACTATAATAAGTATAATATTATTGTTTTTAAAAGGAAGTTTAAAATTTAATCATAATTTAATAATATTAATGTTTGTATTTATATCTTATGGATTGCTTGGATATGTTGATGATATGTTAAAAATTAAAAGACATAATAATGAAGGAATATCAATTAAGATTAAATTTATAGTGCAATTATTAATTGCAATAGTATTCTATTTTATATATAAATATAATGGTGGATTAACAGATTTAACTATTAGTTTATTTGGATTTAAATTACAAATGGGTTATTTCTTTGGTATATTTATATTATTCTTATTAGTTGGTACTACAAATGCTGTTAATATAACTGATGGACTTGATGGTTTATGTGGAGGCTTATCAGTAATGGCATTCTTATCTTATGGTGTTATTGCTTGGGGTTCTTATTGGATAAGTGGTTACCAAGAAATTGCAATATTCTGTTTTGTTCTTGTCGGTGCATTGTTAGGATTTTTGGTATTTAATACACATCCTGCTAAAGTATTTATGGGAGATACTGGTAGTTTAGCTTTAGGTGGTGCACTTGCAACAGTTGCAATAGTTACAAGACATGAAATAAGTTTAGCAATAATAGGTGGTGTATTTGTTGTAGAAACATTATCTAGTTTGATACAGATAATTGCTATAAGAAAATTTAATAAAAAGATATTTAAGAAAGCTCCACTTCATCACCATTTTGAACAATTGGGTTGGAGTGAGACAGATATAGTAAAATTATTTTGGATAGCAGGCTTTATGTTAGGAATGCTAGGTATAATATACGGAGTATGGTTATAAATCATACTTTTTTTTATATAATTAATTAGGTGATTTATCTTGAAAAATGCTGATTATAAATTATTTATAAGTGTAGTTATTTTAGCATTGTTTGGATGCTTTATGATTTATTCATCAAGTAATATATGGGCAGAATTTAGGTTTAATAATCCTTATAAATATTTTATTAATCAATTTGTATTTTATATGGTTGGTATTATTGGTATGTATATAACGTCTAAGATAGATTATAATTTATATAGAAAAAAATCTAATTTAATTATTTTAGTATGTTTTATTTTATTAGTATTGGTATTAATTCCAGGAATAGGGGTAGTTAGAAATGGTAGTAGAAGTTGGTTTGGATTAGGTGGATTTGGGTTACAACCTAGTGAAGCTGCTAAGATTGGTTTAGTTATATTTGTAAGTAAATATTTAAGTAACAATTATAATATCATGTATGATATAAAAAAAGGTGTATTTCCCATAATAAGTGTAATTGGAGTATTCTTTCTTCTTATAATGTTAGAACCTGATTTTGGTACTGCTATGGTAATAATAATGTGTTTAGTAGCGATGATATTTGTTTCTAAAGTTAAGTTATCCTTCTTTGTTAAAATTGGAATTTGTGGATTAGCAGGAATAGTAGGATTAATTATAATTGCACCATATAGAATGGCAAGAATAATTTCTTTTATTAATCCATGGACTGATCCGCTAGGGAGTGGTTTTCAAATAATACAAAGTTTATATGCTATCGGTCCTGGAGGCTTATTTGGCATGGGAATAGGAAAAAGTATTCAAAAACATTTTTATCTTCCTGAACCTCAAACTGATTTTATATTTTCTATTATTAGTGAAGAATTAGGATTTATTGGAGTTTTGTTGGTAAGTTCATTCTTTATATTTATATTTTATAGATGTATTAAAATAAGTATGAATACAAAAGATTTATTTGGAAAGTATTTATCTTTTGGATTATCATTTATGATTATATTTCAAACACTTTTAAACTTATCTGTTGTAGTAGGGTTAGTACCCGTTACTGGTGTAACATTACCATTTCTATCTTACGGAGGTTCATCTCTTTTAGTTAGTATGGTTAGTATTGGAATAATATTGAATATATCTAGAAATATATAATTCAATAAGATAAAGTTAGACTAGCAGAAATAATTTTATATCAAAATAAAAACGAGAAAATAGTTTAATTACTTAATTTCTCGTTTTATTAATTTAGCATGAACTACTAATTTGTCATTATTATTATAACAAGTAGAAAGTGTTAAAATATTATCATTTGTATTAATACTTGTATTAAAATAATATTCACTTCTATTAATTAATTTATTTATAAATGTTTCGTATTCACTATCACTATCAAATTTGATTTGTAAATAATCATTAGTAGTTGGTATTTTATATACACTAAATATTTGCCATAGAGTTAATTCGTTTTCTGTACTAAGTTTTACAACGAAATTATCTTTATTATTTAACCAATTATTATCAAGTATATTTTTTAAGGAACCAAACATAGTTTTATTAACTCTTCCATGTCCATATATAATAGTATTTTTGTCATTGAAAATATTATTTCTATAATCTAAAAATAACCAACCACCACCATTAGATGTTTTATCTAAAGTATGATTTAAATAAAAAACATTATCGTTTGTTTGAACAAAAGGATAGTTAACGTTAGTACCGTTCACTTTAATCCATCCTTTAATATCGTTATTTATCTTTTTTAAATTATCAAAATTTACATCTATCATATTCATTTTAATATAATCAAAATATGGATCACTTTTATCAATATCTTCTTCTTGTTTTATTATTTCAGTATTATCATTATCTTCAGATTCAATAACTTCAGTTTTTATATTATTTATTATTTTATTAGTTTTATTATTATCTATATTCCATTTAATTATTTTATATACTGAAATAGAAAATAATATTATTAAAATAATTATTAGTAATTTATATATGATATTTTTTTTCATATTTTATTCCTTTACTAATGGAGTGAAGTTGTCTATTGCATCCATTAATTTTGGATGTCTAATAATAAAATGTATTATAGGATCACCATTTTTTGTTAAATGAACATATTTATTTTTTAATATATTAATATTTATATTATTAAATGTTTTATAGTCATTTATAGAAACTTTATAATTATTATTTTTATAATTAAGTGTATTATTATAGTGTTCTAAGTATTCTTCATAATTATATTTAATTTCTATATCATAAAATATATTTTCTAGTGATAAATATATTTTGTTGTTAAAATCCTTTTTATCTATTTTATATATAATATCATTTATTTTGTTTGTCTTTAAAATATTTAAAGTGTTTAATTCTTCTTCTTTTTTATAAGTTAATATTTTATCTATATCATTTTTATTTATTTTATTTCTTTTTAATATTTTTAATAATAAATTATCATTTATGGTAAATAATGGTAGAGTAGAATATATTCTTTTTCTATCACATTTAATATCTTTATCTTTTGACATAAATATATTAAATTTATCTATATTTTCTTTTCTATATATATCCATTAAACTATTTGATTTTTTTAATAGTAAATCACATTTAGTTTTATAATATTCTAATTCTTTATTGTTTGTAGATATATAATATTTTCCTTTATCATGATTGTTATTAACACATTCTCCTGTTAATATAACAGAACCTGATTTATAGTTTATATGATGATATATATTATTTTTTATATTTTTAAAATAATATGGTTTAACTTGACCAGTCATATAAAGAGGTATCCAACTTTCTAAACCTAACATCATTTCATTAAATGGTCTATCTAGATTATGTATTATATTTAAATTAAGACCTTTTTTTAAAGATAATGCAATACCAAACATCCATTTTTTACCAAATTCAGTATCTTTAGCCATATCTTCCATTGGCATATCACTGCACATAAATATATCTTCTTTACTTTTTGATAATACAGTTGCTTTAAAGAAATCTAATTCACCTTTTTTCATTTCTTCAATACCATAATAACTTTTAGTTTTGGCTTTATAAAATGGAATAGTAGGTACTTTTAATTCATCAAATTTAATACTTTTAATAAAATCATTTAAATCAAATTCATCTAGTTTGTTTAAAAAATTACTAATATTGTTAGTTTCTTTTACTTTATTAGTTAATAGCCATGTTTTTATATTGTTAAAATTAATATCGTTATTAATTAAATTAATTAATGTTTCATTATACTTTTCATTATTATATTTTTTTAATATAAAATTTGTTAAAGAATCAATAAATTCTTCTTTATTAAATGGTATTCTAGTATTATTTCTTATTCTAGATAAATATGATGCATCATAATTTAAATACTTAGATAAAATACTGGCGTTAATATTAAAAGTATTTATTAAAGTATTTAAATTATTAACTACTATACTAAAATCTATATTAGATATATTAGTAGCATTATAGAAATCATTTAATATAGTAGATTTATTATACTTATTATTAGATAAAGTAGATAGAGTGTTAGATAATAAATCTAAGGTATCGTTATTAGGTACTCTAGTGCCGTTTTTATATCTACTAATAATAGATTCTGATAATTTTGATAAGTTAGATATATCTTTTGAAGTACAACCAATTATATTAATATAGTTATTAAATATTTCATTAAATTTCATGTTATCATCCCCGTTAATAAATATATCATACATGAAAATATAAGTTTTTGCAATTGCCAAATTGTCATTGACTATTTGTTAAATTATATTTAAAAACATTATTCAATATAATATACTTATTTTAGTAGGTATAGTGTATTTTGTAATTAGAGTATTATACTAAAAAAGAAGTGGAGAGTGAATTTATGGCATTAATAAAATGTCCAGAGTGTAAAAATAATATAAGTGATCAAGCGGATACATGTCCTAAATGTGGATATGAGTTAAATAGTAAAAATATTAAAAGTAAAGATAAATCCAAGAGTAAAATAGATTATAAATATTTATTAATTGGGTTATTAATTATTGTTGTTGGATTTTATATGTTGAATAATAGAAATGCTAATAGTAATAATAATCCAAGCAGTAATCCTACTACTAATCCTAGTAGTAATCCTTCTACAGGAACTACTACTCCTGCAACTAACAGTGGGTATGTAGTTTATAATGATACTAATTTAGGTGTTTCATATGAAATACCTAGTAATTATAAAACTTATGTTGATTCTAATAAATTAAGTTATGTTGGAAGTAATATAGATAATGATGGACCTTTAATACCTTATGTAGTAATGGGATGGGATTCAACATATAGTAAAGCACCAGATTTCTTAAATGCTTTTACGAATGAACTAAAGAAAGTATATGGTAATGTTGAAATAACAATTGATATGTTATCTAATACTATTGGTAATTATTATGTATATGGAATACAATATCAATATAATTCAAGTGGACATATTGTTATTGATAATAGATATGCTATAGAGGCAGATAATAAAATATTTATGATAGGTTCTAAAGAAGAAAATGTTAATACGGATACAATAAATAATATTGTAAGAGTTATTATTGAAACTTTAAAAGGAGGTAATTAAAGTGGCATTAATAAAGTGTAAGGAATGTGGTGAATCAATTTCATCTAGTGCAAAGGCTTGTCCTCATTGTGGATTTAAAAATGATGTAAGCATTTGTCCTGAATGTGGTAAGAAAGTTAAAAGTAGTGATGTGAATTGTCCTGATTGTGGTTATCCACTGCAAAAGAAGACTGCTACAAATATAGTAAGTGAAAATTTAGATAAAATAACTGGTGCTAAATCAGAAAACTATGTTACATTTAAAGATTTGTTTAAAAATACTTTTAAGAAACATACAGATGAAGAACTAGATGAAGTATTCGTTTGTGGTAGCAAGGAAACTACTCCTGATGTTAAAAATATAAATCCTAAAAATGCTAGTGCATGGGTATATTTTAAAATATTTATATTTTTCTTAATTGCATATATACCATGTCGTATTGGATTTATAAATTATGGAAATGATAATTTTTTACCAGGACTTATTATGTTAGGTGCATTTGCAATGCCAGTTGTAGTATTAATATTCTTTTTTGAAATAAATTTGTTTAGAAATATACCCTTTTATAAAGTAATTAAATACTTTATATTGGGTGGTGCATTGAGTTTAATTGTTGCAATATTATTCTTTTCGTTAGAATTTAATACCGATATAAGAACTTATTCTGGTGCTTTAATGGTTGGTGTTATTGAGGAGACAGCCAAGGCAGCAATAGTTGCATTATTTATATTTAAAAGCAAAAATTGTAATTATATATTAAATGGTTTATTAATTGGCGCTGCTGTTGGTGCTGGTTTTGCCGCTTTCGAAACTGCTGGATATATTTTAAGAAATGGTATAAATAATGGTTTACAAACAATGCTATATGTAATTAAAATAAGAGGTTTCTTAGCTCCTGGTGGACATGTTGCATGGGCTGCAATAGAAGGTGCTGCATTAATGTTTGTAAAAGGCTTTGAAAAGATTGATAAAAAACACTTAAATGATAAAAGATTTTTACTTATTTGTTTAATACCAGTAGTTTTACATGGTATATGGGATATGCCAATTAATATACCTTATGCTGGTACTCAAATAGCAGTTAGTATTATAGCATGGTTAGTAATAATATATTTTATAAACTTAGGTTTACAACAAATTGATCAAGCAAAAAAACTTAATTTGAAAAAAGAATGAAAAATAGAGAATAGGTACTTGAAATAAGTATCTTTTTTTGATAATATTTTATTAGGGTAGTAATACCAATTATAAATTTACGATTCATAAAAAAGATGAAAACAAGACTGTATAACTTCTCTCCCGACCTCGAAAATTTGTTCG
>URLV01000013.1 GCA_900548725.1 uncultured Mycoplasmatota bacterium | reverse complement strand
CATTTCTTTTTGAACTGTTTTTTTATTGATGTCTACCCTAAGGGGTGCATTTCAAAATTGCAGTTTTTTAAAAAAATTAAATTTATAAGATTTTTAAAATCGGTTAAAAAAATCGTACAAATTTTAAGATTTCTCTAGGGAGATTTAGAAAATTTGCACGTTTTTTTGTGCAGATTTTTAAATTCAATCATTTGCATAAAAATATCATATATGTTAAGCTTCTTTTACGTTTTAGAAAGGAGAAAACTATATATGGAAAAGAAATTTTATACTGCAAAATATGACAGAGAAATTACAAAAATATCAAAAAATTAAATAATGATGTTGTAAATAGCCTTATAAATAGTATATAATTAATTTATAAAAAGTTTTAAGGAAGTGCAACATGAAAATAGAATATACATTATTAAAAAAAGAAAAAAATACTGGTGCTAGATTAGGTAAAATAAAAACTAATTATGGTGAATATGATACACCAATGTTTATGCCAGTTGGAACACAAGCAACAGTAAAAACATTAAGCCCTGAAGAATTAAAAGATATGAATGCTGGTATTATTTTATCAAACACATATCATTTATGGCTAAGACCAGGAGAAGATGTCGTTAATGAAGCTGGTGGACTTCACAAATTTATGAATTGGAATGGTCCAATACTAACTGACAGTGGCGGATTCCAAGTTTTTAGTTTAGCAAAACCTAAAGATATAACTGAAGAAGGAGTAAAATTTAAAAATCATTTAAATGGTGATAACTTATTCTTAACTCCTGAAAAAAGTATAGAAATACAAAATAAACTTGATAGTGATATTGCCATGAGTTTTGATGAATGTATAGGTTGGCCTGCAACATATAACTATTGTAAACAAAGTGTAGAAAGAACAATACGATGGGCAAAACGTGGTAAAGACGTTTTCAATAATGAACGCCAAAGTCTATTTGGAATAGTACAGGGTGGAGAATACCCTGAATTAAGACAACACTGTGCAGAAGAATTAGTAAAAATGGACTTTGATGGATATAGTATTGGCGGTACAAGTGTAGGAGAAGATAAACCAACTATGTATAAAATGGTTGCTATGTCAACAAAACATTTACCAGAAAATAAAGTAAGATACTTAATGGGTGTTGGAGATCCAATAGATATAATAGAAAATGTAATAAGAGGAATAGATATATTTGATTGTGTTAGTCCAACAAGACTTGCAAGACATGGACATGCACTTACTAAATATGGAAAAATTAATCTAAAAAATGCTAAATATAAAAGAGACTTTAGTCCTATAGAAAAAGATTGTGATTGTTATGCATGTAAAAATTATACTAAAGCTTATATAAAACATTTAATAAATGCAAATGAGACTTTTGGAGCTAGACTCTTATCAATACATAATATTAGATACTTAATTAGACTTACAGAAGATTTAAGAGAAGCTATAAAAAATGATAATATATTAGAATATAAAGAGGAGTTTATAAAAAATTATTATGGAGAAAAAGAAATCAAATAAATTAATTACAATTACAGTATTGTCATTGTTAATTATAGTAATAATATTTACAATATATAAAATAAATAAAAATCACGAAGAAAAATTATACAATGTTTTATATTCTAAAATAAAATACGCATCTAAAAAATGTTACTTAGAAGAAAAATGTAAAAATGAAATAACACTAAAAGAATTATATGATAACAAATATTTAGAAATACAATATGACCCAATAAGTAAAGAAGAATTAGATTCTAATACAATTATAAAAATAAAAAATGATAAAATAACAATAGTAAAAAAATAATTATTTGTCACTATAATTATTTTTTTCTTTTAAACTAATTAAATTGTTTAATATATAAATAATCAAAATAGTAAGTAATATTAACCATAAATAATGAAATACAAATAATAACCAATTAACATTATCTAAAAAATAATTTGCGATAAAGAACATACTTATAAATAAGAATATAGGATAAATGTATTTATTATTAAATGTCTCATAAGCCATGTCATATAACTGTTTACTACACATAGTTAAATACATAAATATAGTAAATAGCCAAAAAAAAGATATAATATTTTCGACATTATTAATAAAATCCAATAAACTTATCTTCTTAAGCACAATATATTCTGGATATTTAAACATTTTAATTAATTCAATACCTAGTATACCTTGAGTAACAATAAATGCTAAAAGTATTAATAAATTTGAAACTAAATATCTTTTAATAATATTATTATCTTTTTTTACATTTAATCCACCATATAGTATATTAGGTACTACACTAAATAAACTAAATTCTAATCCGCCAAATAATATTTTTTTAAACTTTACATTAAATAAAGGTAACAAATTTAAATAATCTATTTGGGGCGTTAAAGAGAATAATGCTATTAAGAATATAACTAGCGAAACACTATATAACATTGCAGATATTTTATAATGTATATTAATATCTTTTGAATTCATATATATTATAACAATTAAAGTCGGAATCATTAATATATACTTTTTAATATCAATTAAATAAATACTAGATATTAAGGTAGTAAACTCAACTAATCCAATTACTAACAAAGTATAAATAAGTATAAACATTATTAATTTTCTAATACCTTTACAATTATAATAAGATAATTTATTAAGAAATAACAGTATTAAAGTACCTATAACAGTACCTATAAGTAAACTAAATATAGTACTTTCTCTAACTTCTATTAATATTTTAGATATCCCAATGCCTAAAAATAATGCCTTAGAAAAAAAATTAGTTAATGTTAAATACTCTTTATTATTTTTCTTCATAGTATCCTCCTAAAGTATCATGAACTAAACCTTTCTTATTTATAACAACACTAGTTTTAACATCAAAATCATCTTTGAAGAAATCTAATTTTTTCTTACCATATATTCTATAAATATAATCGTTTATGCCCAATATATCACTTTTATCATTTTTTATATTATTTAAAAAATTACATAATTTTTCATTTAAACTAGCCTCAGTATGCTTATTAAGCTCATTAATAACGTCTATTTTAGAAATTTTAAGATTTTCTCCAGCAGTATTTATATTGGCTTTAACATTAAGAGTTATATAGATTTTATCTTTAATACTATATTTAACATCGGAGCTATCTATTTTTAAATTATAATAATTATTTTTATAACAAAATGTAAAATATATATTTTTAGGCTCTTTAAATAAATTAATTAATTTTAATTCATCATTACTTAATTCACCAGCTAGTTTCTTTCCATTAAAATAATATCCATCTTTAATAGTAGTTAAATTATTTCTAACTTCAATTTTATTTAAATATATATCTTTATTAGGATTAGTAAAGTTTCTTAGTTTTTCCATAAAATCATAGTTTGCCATAGTACCGCTATTAGTACTATTAGTTATTAATTTTTCTATCTTTTCACCTAAAATACCATTATCACCATCTTTAGTATCTAGCAATTCTTTTATATTATCACTAATTAAAATATAATAATTAGAATTTATTTGGACTTTACTTGCTAAATAATTAAATAAATCTTCCATATTAGTTTCACTAACTTTTTTAGAAAATATTACTGCATTTATATGAACATAATATAAATTTCTAGATATACTACTTGATGCATCATTCATACTGGACTTAAGTGTTTTACCAAGCCCTTTAACAAAATATGATGTTTTTTTACTTTTGTTTTCATTTTTTTCTTCTTTATATAATTCTATATACGTAATATAATTATCATTTTCATCTTTATCTATAAGAATACTAGACACTATAGCCATATCATTTAAATTTTGATAATTAGTATTACATCCAGCTAATAAAATAGGAATCAGTAGCAGTATAATTAATTTATATATCTTCATATATTTCACCAATATTATTATGATTAAATAATAAATTATAATACTTAAAAACTTTTACTTTTATTAATTATAAATAAAATATATTATTATATAATTACTGATATAACTAAATACTATCAATTTAGTACTTTTTTTTGTATAATACTTTTAGAAGGTGATATCATGAAAAATTTAAAAGTAGTATTTATGGGAACTCCAGAATTTGCAGTTCCAGTACTTAAAACATTAATAGAAAATACAAATGTAGTACTTGTAGTAACACAACCTGATGCTTATGTTGGAAGAAAGAAAATATTAACACCAAGTCCAATAAAAAGGATAGCATTAGAAAACAACGTAGAAGTATTTACACCACATAAAATTAAAGAAGACTATCAAAAAATAATAGATGTAAATCCAGATATAATAATAACATGTGCATACGGACAAATAATTCCTAAAATTTTATTAGATTTACCAAAACATAAATGTATTAATGTACATGCTTCTCTCTTACCAAAATATAGAGGAGGAGCCCCAATACATGCTTCCATAATAAATGGAGATAGTGAAACTGGAATTACCATAATGTATATGGCAGAAGGAATGGACGATGGAAACATAATAAAACAAGAAACAGTTACTATCTTAGAAAATGATAATATAAACACATTAAGTGAAAAATTAAGCTATTTAGGAGCAAAATTATTAATTGAAACTTTACCTAGTATACTTAATAATACTTGTGAAAATATAAAACAAGACAGTGATAAAGTAACTTTTGCATATATAATAAAAAGAAAAGATGAAATACTAGATTTTAATACAACATATAAAAATATATATAATAAAGTAAGAGCATTATATGATAGAAGTTATTTTATATTAAATAATACAGAATATAAAGTTGTTAAAGTAAGATATGAATCAAATAAAGGTGAAGTAGGAAAAATAAATCATATTTATAAAGATGGTTTTGGAATAGGATGTACTGATGGAGAAGTAGTAATAACTGAATTTATACCATCAGGTAAAAAACAAATGTTAGTATCATCTTACCTAAATGGAATTAAAAAAGATGAATTAATTGGAGTAAAAATAAATGAAACAAAATAAAGATAATAAAATAAAAGTATTTTTTAATAAATTAAAAGAAGCATGGAAAGATCCTAGAAAAAAAGCTGGAATCAAACTATTAAGCTACTTTATATTCTTTTTCATTTTACTACTACTAACTGCTATAACAAATTATATATCATATATAAATAAAGATAATGTCAATAATGATAATACAAAATCTGAAGAAAAAATAGACAATACTAATTTTATAAATAAACAAAATAAATTACTAGAAAACAAACATAGTATAAATTATATAATTACAATTAATAATATTGTTTATAAAATAAATGGTTTACTGGAAAATAATACAATTGAAGGCTATTTAGAAAATGATAATAATATAAAAAAAGTAATAATAAAAGATAATAAAATATATGAATTAATAAATGGTATAGAAACCGAATTAGATAATGTAATAAATTGTAACTATATTAATACAGAATACTTATTAAATATAATAAAAGACAAAAATGCAATAATAGAAAATAAAGATGAAGTTAAGAATTATAAATATAGTTTTATAGACAATGGAAATAATTTAAATATTATTTTTAGTACTGATAAAGATAAGATTAATAAAATAGATATTAATTTAGATAATGAAGAATATATGTTGAATTTTTATAATTAATGATATATAATATGCTTAATTATTTGGGGGGAAATATGGAAAAGAAAACTAAAAAAATAATTGTTAATAGTCTAACTTTATCTAGAATAGCTGGTATGTTAGCTTTACCTATATTATTTAATACATTAACAGCGCCAGTATTTTTAATTGTGTTAGCAGCTTTATTATTTACTGATTGTTTAGATGGTTTACTAGCGAGAAAATTTAAAGTTAGTACCATAGGAGGTAGCATACTTGATATGACTGCTGATAAATTATTAGGCATAAGCGTATTAATAATTTTAGCAAATATGTATCCAGTTATGTACATACCACTTGTAATGGAATGTGCAATAATGTCTGTAAATGTAATAGGTGGTTTAAAAGGAAGTAATAACAAATCTAGTGAAATTGGAAGAATAAAAACTTGGATAATGGGACTTTCAATTTGTTCATTATTTATAGTGGGATTATCTCCTGAAATTATTAAAAGTATTGATAATGTAACAATTAAATCTTTTATAGATAAAATTATAGGTAATAAGGATATTATAAAAGATGTTAGTACAACTGCTACAATAGTTTCTGAAGGAATAGTATTAACTGATTATAGTTTAAAAGCATTTAAAAATAATAATAAAGTAACTATTAATGAATTAAAAGAATTAAAAAAGAATATTATTAATAAGTTAAAAGAAAAAGATTTTTATAATGAAGTTTTATTTAATGAAGAATATAATAAAATAACAAAAGATATGTCTTTAAAAGATAAACTCTTACCAGATGAAGAAAAAAAAGATCAAATAAAAAAATTAACATTAAAATATAAAAATAGCGAAAATTCTATTGACAAGTAATTTATAAATGATATAATAATAACGAATTAAAAAGGAAAGCGATGTATCCACATCCACCTGATTGTAAGAGAACAATAGGTAAAAAGCCATAAATAAAAAAGGTTTTTAAGTGGATACGTATGTATTCACTTTTTAAATTTATGGAGGTGCGTTTTTATAGCAAACGTTAAAAAAGATGATCTACCGATCAATGAACAAATAAAAGTAAGTGAATTAATGGTAATAGGACCTAAAGGAGAACAAATGGGTACTAAAAAATTATCAGATGCATTAACAATAGCAAATTATGCTGGATTAGATTTAGTTTTAATGAATTCTACACCTGGACATGCTGTTGGCAAAATAATGGATTATAATAGATACCGTTATGAACGTCAAAAAAAACAAAAAGAAGCTTTAAAGAAACAAAGAGAAAATAATAAAGAAATGAAAGAATATCAATTATCAGTTACCATTGATGTTCATGATTTTGAAACAAGAAGAAAAAATGCAGCAAATTATTTATCTAAAGGACACAAAATTAAGGTATCTTTAAGATTTAAAGGACGTCAAATGGCACATACTGAACTTGGACGTGATGTACTTTTAAAATTTGCAAACGAATTAAATGAATTTGCTGATATTGAAAGTCAACCAGAATTAGTTGGTAGAAACATGACTATGATTTTAGCACCAAAAAAATAAGGAGGAAATAATTATGCCAAAACAAAAAACACACAAATCAAGTAGTAAAGTTTTAAACAAACATAAAAGTGGATTAATAACTTATAAAAAATCAGGAGGTAATCACCAAACTGGTAAAGATACAGCAAAAGCAGTTAGACAAAGAAGAAAATCAGGAAATTTAGCGAAAGGAACAGTTGACAAATTAAAAAATGTCATCTAATGGTGAAGTATAATGACTAGAGTTAAAGGCGGAACTGTTGCAAAAAACAGAAGAAGAAAAGTATTAAAAGCTGCTAAAGGTTACTTTGGTAGTAAACATAGATTATTTAAAACAGCTCAAGAACAAGTATTCCATAGCGGAGCATATGCTTATAGAGATAGAAAACAAAATAAAAGAAATTTTAGAAAATTATGGATTACAAGAATTAATGCTGCATGTAGACAAAATGATATAAGTTATTCAAAATTTATTAATGGATTAACAAAAGCTGGTGTATTAGTTAACAGAAAAATGTTAAGTGAACTTGCTATAGATAATCCAAAAGCTTTTACAGAATTAGTTACAGTATCTAAAAATGCTTTAGAAGGAAAAGTAGCTAAAACTGAAACAAAAAAAGAAGTAACAAAAGAAACTAAAACTACTAAAAAAGAAGAAGTAAAAACAGACTTATCTAAAATGACAGTTGCTGAATTAAAAAGTTTAGCAAAAGAAAAAGGTATAACTGGATATACAACTATGAAAAAAGATGAATTATTAAAAGCTTTAAAATAATTCTTTTTTTTTTGACATCATAATTAATATTTTATATAATAACATTCAAAAAAGAGGAATTGTATGAAAATAATAAAATTAGAAGATAGTGATATAGAAAAACTTAAAGAATTTGAAATAGATTTACATTTAAATGAATCTAAAATATATTTTTATGATAATAAACAATTATTAAAAATATTTAAAAGTAGTATTGAAGAATATATAACAAATAAAATGTTTATAATAAATAGATTATTTTATTTAAAAAAATATATTGATACAGATAACTTTATAATGCCAAATAACATAGTAAGATTCCATGGATTTAATTCAGGTTATACAATGGATTTTATTGATGATAGTGATAATTTAAAAATAATAATGGATTCAAATAAAATATCACTAGAAGATAAAGTATGTTTATTAAAACAAATGGCATACATTTTACTAGAAACAGAAAATAATAAAGTTTTAAAAGATATAAATTTTCATTTAAGCGATATTCATGAAGGAAATTTTATATATGATAATAAAGACAAAAAAGTAAAATGTGTAGATATGGATAGTTCTTACTTAAAAGGAAGTTTAACAAGTAATTCTAAATATTTAACATATAATTATAAATTATGGGATTATGAAAAAAAATATCCGTTAATTGAAAGTGGGATAGAAAAGGGCAATATTACACCAAATATTAATACTACTATATTATCATTTTATTATATGTTTTTAAATCTTTTAACAAATAAAGATTCTTACAATTTTTCTAAAATAGAAACATATAATTTAATAAATGAGATGAAAAATATTGGATTTAGTAAATATTTAACTGATGCTTTAGAATTAATCTATACAAATAAAGATAATTACATAGATGAAGATATAATAAATTCTATAACACCAAAACTAATTTTAAAATATAAAAATCAAAACTAAAACCAGACACTTGTTTGACTTTTTTATCGAAAAGTGCTATAATTAAGCTACTAATGAGGGGAGACTAAATAAACTTTACAAGTTTATTGTCAAACATAATTAAATTATTTATACATACAATCTTATTAGTGGTATTATATAATCTTTGATAGGGGGAAAAGATATTATGATAGAAACTATAAAAGATAAAATTATATTATTTAGAAAGAAATTAGAATTATGTAAAATTAATTATTTAAATCACAAATTTAAAAAATATATAGTAAAATATGAAGAAGATAAAGATAATTTAAAAATATATAATTCATGTGGAGACTGTAAAGTAGTAAAAAATACAATTCCAAATAAAGTAAAAGTAATGGAAATTATTAAAGACCATGAAAAAGAAATAGACGAAAAAATAGATTTATATGAAAATAATAAAGAAGATTATAAATTTATAATATTATCTAGTGGAATAACTTTATTTGCATTGGGATGTACTTATATATTTAGTTTCTTTGTAGGAAGTTATATATTATTTATAGTAGCTCTATTAGCATTTATAACTATGTTATCATTATTTACGATTAATTTATTTAATACATTTATTAATAGAGAAGAAGTAAAAAGATTAATAAATATAAAAGAAAATAAAATTGTATTAGATGATAAAGAATTAAGTACTATAGCAAAAGATGGTTTTGTATATATAAAAAAATATTTCTATAATATAATTTTAAAAATAATGAATTTAATAGATAATATAAAGGTAAAATTTAATTAATTTTATCTTTTTCTATGTTATAATACTTATTAGGAAGTGACATTTATGAAAAAAAGAATTTTAACTGGATTACAACCAACTGGAGTAATAACATTAGGAAATTATATTGGTGCAATAAAACAAATGACAGAAGTAGATGAAAATACAGAAAATTTTATATTCATTGCTGATATGCATGCAATAACAGTTAATCAAGATCCAATAACTTTAAGAAATAACATAAAAAGTTTAGTTGCTTTATATTTGGCCTGTGGAATTGATCCTAAAAAGAATACGATATATATCCAATCAGATAACCCTTATATTGCTAACATAAGTTGGATGTTAGAGTGTAATACTTACTATGGAGAATTATCTAGAATGACACAATTTAAAGATAAATCTAAAAAGAACGCTAATTTTACATCAGGACTACTTACTTATCCAGTATTGATGGCCGCAGATATTATTGCAATGGATACTGATTTAGTTCCAGTAGGAATAGATCAAAAACAACACGTTGAATTAGCACGTGATATCGCAATTAGATTTAATAATAAATATGGAGAAACTTTTAAAATACCAGAACCATTAATAAGAGAAGCGGGTACAAAAATAATGGACTTACAAACTCCTGATAAAAAGATGAGCAAAAGTAGTGAAAGTGAAAAAGGAGTAATAAGACTATTAGATGATGTTAATAAAGCTAGAAAAAAAATTATGTCTGCAACAACTGATAGTGAAATGATAATAAAATACGATCCAGTTAATAAACCAGGAATATCTAATTTAATAAACATATACCGTTCTCTAACAAATAAAAGCATAAAAGAAGTAGAAGAAGAGTTTATAGATTCAAATTACGGTACATTTAAAACTAAAGTTGCAGATGAAGTAGTTTATTTACTAACTAACATACAAACTAAGTATCATGAAATCTTAAATAGCGATTATTTAGACGAAATATTAGATGAAGGAGCAAAAATAAATATAGAAATTACTAAAAAATACTATGAAAAGATGAAAAAGTTAATTGGTTTGGGAAGAAATTAATAATTTTATCTTGATAATTGTATTATAATTTGATACAATTATCTTGTTCTTGGCGGGATTGGTGAAGTGGTTAACACGCCGGATTGTGGCTCCGGTATGCGTGGGTTCGATCCCCACATCTCGCCCCATTTAGAAATAATGCTCGTGTTTACGGGCTTTTTTAATGCTTTTAATTTTCTAAATACATTTAGAAACACCAAATACTTATTTAAAGAAATCTCTCCAAGGATCATTTTTAATTAAGTATTTTTTTACATTGCGTATAGTAACTGTATCTGGTTTTATATGATTTATATCATCCCAATTAATAGGGAAAGATATACTAGCATTTTCTTTTAATCTCAAAGAGTAAGGACACACACTCGTAGCACCCAACTTATTTCTATAATAATCAATTAATATTTTATTTTTTCTCTTATCTTTTCTAATATTCGTAGTGTATTTATCAGGATATTTATTAATTAATACATTAACTATATTCTTAGATATCTTTTCTAATAATTTATAAGAACTAACATTTATTGGTACAAATATATGATATCCTTTACCACCACTAGTTTTTAAATAACTCTTTAAATCTAATTCATCTAATATTTTTTTTAATTCCAATGCACATTTTCGTACTTCTTTAATTTCTAAATTAGTATCAGGATCTAAATCAAAAACCATTATATCAGGACTTTTAATATTATTTTTTTTTGAACCCCATATATGAAATTCATAACTGTTCATTTGTACTTCTTCTATAAGACCACTAACGTTTTTAATATAATAATAATCATTCTTCTTAAATTTTTTCTTACCAATATTTTTTGAATTAGTATTTAAATGCTTCATAAAAAATTTTTCTTCATTAATTCCATTTGGACTTCTAACAGTACTAATCAATCTGTTATATAAAAAAGGCATCATTTTATCACTAACTAATTTATAATATTCTATTATATCTTCTTTAGTAATTTTATATTTAGAATATATAATTTTATCTCCACTAGTAATATTTATATCATCTAAACCTAATTTTATTTCACCCATAGTCCTATTAGTTTTTATACTTGTATTATATTCACTTATATCCACCTTTCCTACAAACTCATCTTTTTCTTTTATCAACAACCAATCATTATCTTTAAACTTAACTAGTGTCCAATTACCAATTAATCTTTTTCCATATAGAGTAAACTTAATATACTTATTAATATCTATCTCATTTATTTTATAATAACCCTTATCCCATAACATCACAGTACCAGCACCATATTCTCCATCAGGAATAATTCCTTCAAAGTTTCCATAACTAATTGGATGATCTTCAACTTTAACAGCAAGCCTTTTATCTTTGGGATTAAATGATGGACCTTTAGGAATTGCAAAACTTACATATACACCTTTATATTCTAAACGTAAATCATAATGATCCTTAGTTGCTATATGATGTTGTACAATAAATTTTAATCTTTTAGAACTACCTTTTTTCTTACCAATAGGTTCTTTAGTTTTACTAAAATTACGTTTTTTATTATATTCAATTAAACTAGGCATATAGTATCACCATAATTATTTTGAATTAAATAATATAATTTATTCATTAAGGTAGCTATTAAAGTTGTATGATATAATTAAATTAGATTTTAGAAATGGAGTAATATTATGAATATAGAAGAAGAAATAAAAAATATACAAAATAGAAATAGAAGGGTAGAGATAGATAAAAAATGGGAAACATCATTAACTAGAAGATTATGTATAATGATATTAACTTACATAATTATTGTAATTTATTCATATTTAATTAGAAATAATAATAATATATTTTTAAGTTCCATTGTACCAGTAATAGGCTATTTATTATCAACATTATCTTTAAAACTAATAAGAAAAATTTGGGAGCATCGTATAAATTTGCAAATTAAACATTGATATGCTATAATAAACCACATTAAAAGAAGGGGGTTTATGAAATTTTATAAAGATGAAATACCAAATATAGATGAAAATATTAAGAATGTTTTAACTAAAGAAGATAAAAAACAAATATTTTGTTATGATTTTAAAGAAAATAGATTTATAAAAATAAATGATCAATTATATTTTTTTAAAAAAGCATATAACCATAAATATATATATTTGATTAATGAATTAATGGGTGAATTAATTAGTAAATATTTTGATTTACAAACGGTACATAATGAAGTAATAAAATATACTAATGAATATGATAGAAGAAGATATGGAATAATATCTAAAAATTTTATTGACAATCCAAGTCTTTGTAAATATTTATCTCGTAGTTTATTTCCAGATTTAAAAAAAGAAGAGAATATAGGATTAGATAATCTAAATAATTTAAAAAACATGATCGACAAAGAAAAATATTACCGCGAAATAAGTAATGGAACATATGCAAAATTATTAGAAGATATAAAAAAATTACTTGTAAGAGATTTTATATCAAGTCAATCAGATAGACATAACTGTAATATGATTTTTAAAGTTGTAAAAAATAACGTTTGTCTAATGCCAGTTTATGATTATGAACATTCATTCATGAATAACAAATTTGGAGAATTCTTTCATATATTTGATTTTGATTTAAAATTAAAAAAAGTTAGAGAATATATAAGAAATGATTACACATTCCAACAGTTACTAATTAAAGCTTATTATTTAAATCCCGAAATAATAATAGAAGAATTAGAAAATACTTATCCAGTAAGACTAACGCAAGAAGAAAGAAAAGCTTATATTTATATAATAAATAATAAACAAGAAAAGATAAAAAAATATAGATTAATATAAAAAAGTTAAAACTATTTTAACTTTTCAAATACTTCGTCTATATTTATTAATTCTTGTTTTTCTTTGTATGCAGGAATTATATGTAAATGATAATGTTTTACGAATTGATACATACCATAATTAACGCATAAACGTACTCCATCAGCATTTAATTTTTTATAAACCAAATCTTTCATTTTCTTTGCAACTAAATTAATATGACATAATATTTCATCATCTAATTCTGTAAAATCAGTATAATGTTTCTTTGGAACAATAAGCATATGTCCATTTTGATGTGGATCAGTATCTAGAAATACTAATACATACTCATCTTCATAAACTTTTCTAGTAGATATTTCACCATTTATTATTTTACAAAATATACAATCTTTCATCAATCATCACCTACCATTTATTTTATCATAATCTTTACATAATTTATATGAAAAATATATAGTTTGTGTTAAAATAAAACATAAGGATGGTGAAAGATATGATTATAAACAATAAAGAATATGAAATAAATAGGGAAAATAGTGTAGTTACAACATGGGATAAATTATATTGTGAAACATTAAAAGATATTATAAAAAATGGAGAATTATGTCCTAATCGTACAGGAATAGAAACACTTTCTATACCTAATGTATATTTTAAATTAGATGTTGGAAAAGAATTTCCAATTCTAGAAACAAAAAAAGTAGCGATAAAAAATACAATAACTGAATTATTATGGATATATCAAGCACAATCTAATAAAGTAAGTTGGTTACATGAAAGAAATAATCATATATGGGATGAATGGATGGTAGATGCAGATGGGATATATAGAATATATGATCCGTTTAAAACTTATAACGATGGAAATAAAGTAGAAGCAAAAACGATATATGGAGATACTATAGACAAGACAAAAATAGGACATAAAATATATGCTGAAAGTTTAAAAGAAGATAAAAGTATAAAAGATGCTATATATTATGGACCCAGTTACAGTGGAACAATTGGTACAGCATATGGAGACGTACTAAAGCATACCGGGGAATTTGATAGAGTATTAAAAGACTTAAAAGAAAACCCTAGAAGTAGAAGAATGGTAGTTTCACTAAGACAAAATAATTATTTAAAAGGTGGAGTTTTAGAACCTTGTGTATGGTCTACAACATATAAATTACATAAAGGAAAATTAAATAGTAATGTAAATATTAGAAGCAATGATATGCCATTAGGTAATCCATTTAACGTAACTCAATATAGTATACTTTTATCACTATTATCCAAAATAAATGATTTTGGTGTAGGAGAAATAGTATTTAACATAACAGATTGTCATATTTATGTTAATCAATTAGATGGTATAAAATTACAATTATCTAGATATGATAGATTAATAAAATGGGAAAACTATATTAAAACTCATAATGATATAGATGTTGAAAAAAGCTACAAAGAATTAATTGATAGAAAAGAATATATAGATAATAAATTAATATCATGTCCATACTTAAAAGAAGATTATGAAAATATAATAAACGAAATAAAGGAAGAAATAATGTGTTTAGAACATCTAATAACTAGAAAAAATCCATCACTTTATATAAGTGATAAAAAAGATTTCTATGCTTTTGATAATAAAGAAAATAATGAAGATATAAAATTATTGAAATATACAAGTTTACCATTCATAAAAATGAAAGTAGCACAATAATGAATAATTTAATTTTAATAGGAGCAATAGGTAGAAATAACGAATTGGGTAAAAATAATAAACTTATATGGTATATACCAGATGACTTAAAATTTTTTAAAGAAAATACTATAAATCACACTATAGTAATGGGATATAATACATTTATAAGTTTACCTAAACTTCTAGTAGATAGAAAACATATAGTATTAACAAGAAAAGATATATCTTTACCAAATGAGGTTATTAAATATAACAATATAAATGATGTACTAAAATATGCAAAGAGTACTAATGAAGCAATATTTATAATAGGTGGAGCAAGTATTTATAAACAATTCATAAACTATAGTGATAAAATGATATTAACCGAAATAGACAGTGTAGATAAGGATGCAGATGCATACTTTCCAAAATTTAACAAAAATGAATGGAATAAAGAAATATTAAAAGAAGAAAATTATAAAAAATTAAAATATAATCACGTAATTTACAGGAGAAAAAAATGAAAAGAATGAATGTAATAGCCGTGTTTAATAAAGACTTAACAAAAACGTTAATGTGTAAAAGAACAAAAGAACCTTATAAAAATTTATATAATTTTGTAGGTGGAAAAATAGAAAAAGATAATAGCATAGAAGAAGCATACAGAGAATTATATGAAGAAACTAATATATCAGAAAAAGATATAGATATAACACATTTAATGGATATATTTTATTATAAACAAGATATGGAATTAGAAATATATTATGGCATAATAAAAAATAAAGTAAAATTAACAGAAGAAGTAAATAAATTAGAATGGATAGATATGAAAGAAAATTTCTTTGACTATAATAAATTTGCAGGAGAAGGTAATATAGGACACATAATGTTACAAATAAAAAAAAGATATAAATAACAACAAATAATATTTATTCTTTTTTTTAATTATGATAAAATTATTATAATAAAGGTGATAATATGAATAATGTAATACAAGGTAAAAAATTTAGAATAACTATACTAAGTGAAATATTATTAAGATTAGAATATAGTGAAACAGGAGAATTTTTAGACGAAACAACAGAATTCGCTAGAAATAGAGTATTTCCAACTTGTAAATTTAATATACAACAAGATGAAAGATTCTTAGTTATAGAAACTTCATATTATAGATTAGAATATATTAAAGAAAAACCATTTTATGGTACTAAATTTGTACCAGAAGCAAATCTAAAAGTATTATTAAAAGATACAGATAGGTATTGGTATTTTAATCATGTCGAAGCAAGAAATTTTAAAACCATTGGTATATGTTTAGATAACGTAGAAAATATAAAATTATATAATAAAGGATTATATTCAACAGATGGTTTTGTAAGTATAGATGATAGTAACTCTTTAATAATAAAAAATGATATGTTCTATAAAAGAAGTGTAAATGAAATAGACACATACTTATTTATGTATAAAAGAGATTTTGGTAAAGTATTAAGAGACTACTTTATACTAACAAATAAACCAAGTATGATACCAAGATATATGTTAGGTAATATATGGAACAAATCTACTAATTATACTGATTTAAATATAGAAGAATTAATAAATAAATTTAATAAGAATAACATACCATTAAACTTAATAATATTAGGAAATAAATGGCATAATAAAAATGGATTAGAATATGGATTAAATTGGAATAAAGATTTATTTATAGATTATAATAAATTTATTAATAATTTAAAAACTAAAAATATATATTTAGGTGTTACAATTAATCCAATGGAAATAAGTAAAAATGAATCTAACTTTAATGAGTTTAAAACGTTATGTAATATAGATAAAGATGAAAATATAATGTTAAACGTATATGATAAAAACATGATGGATAATTATTTTAAAGTATTTATAAATAATTTAATTAATAGTGGAATAAATACATTTTTAATAGATTATACCAATATAAAAGATTTATATAGTTTAAGAGTATTAAATTATTATCATAGTAAGTATTTTAAAAATAATAATTTAAGATTAAATATATTAAGTAGAAATGGTTTAATTAATAGTCATAATACTAATATATTATATACAGGTAAAACATTAGTTAGTTGGGACTTCTTAAAAAAATTACCAGAATATATAATAAGTGGGAGTAATATAGGTATAAATTTTATAAGTAATGATATAGGTGGTTACTACGGTGGTATAGAAGATGATGAATTATATAGAAGATATATTGAATTAGGTACATTTAGTCCTATATTAAGATTATCTAGTGACAGTAGTGAATATTATAAAAGAGAACCATGGAAATGGGATATAAATACTCTTACTATAGCAAAATACTATTTAAGATTAAGATGTGAATTAATTCCATATACATACACTGAAAGTTATAACTATGTTAATACAGGTATACCATTTATAAGACCAATATATTATAATTATCCAGAAATATATGATGAAATAGAGTATAGAAATGAATACTATTTTGGTAATAATTTATTAGTTTGTCCTATAACAAAACCAAAAGATATAGTAATGAATAGAACTATACAACAACTATTTATACCAGAAGGTATATGGTATGATTTTAAAACTGGTATTAAGTATGTAGGCAATAAAAGATATATATCTTTCTACAAAGATGAAGATTATCCAGTATTTGCAACTCAAGGTAGTATAATTCCACTAGCAATACTGGATGAAGATAATTTAAATAATTCAAATAATCCAAATGGTTTTGTTATACATATATTCCCAGGTAAATCAAATACTTATACTTTATATGAAGATGATGGTATAACTTTAAGTAAAGATAAATATGTTAAAACTATAATAGATTATAATTATATGTTAAATAATTATACTGTAATTATTAGACATGATGTAACTGATAGTACATTAATACCAAATATAAGAAATTATATAATCAAATTTAGAAATACAAGAAAACCTAATGACATAACTATATATTTAGGCGAAGATAAATTAGAAAACTATAAAACATATATTGATGATAATGATTTTGTTATAGAGTTAAATAACGTAAATTCATTCAAACAAATAACAATTAATTCTAAAGGTCAAGATATAGAAATAGAAACAAGTAGATTAATTAATAAAGATATAGATGATATTATAAGTAGTTTAAAAATAAAAACTACACTAAAAAGTAAAGTAAATGAAATAATGTTTAGCGATAAAGAAATTAAACAAAAAAGAATATTAATTAGAAAATTAAAAAGAGATGGTTTACAACCAAAATATATTAATATGTTCTTAAAACTATTAGAATATATTGAAGAAAATGTTTAAAAAATTTACCTACCCGAAAATAGTTAAAAAAACTGCATAATTTTTTTCTTAATCTCAAAATATTTTTAAAAGGTTATGGAACAAAACAAATACATATGTAGTTGAGTAAACTAATACAAAGATACTTGTAATATGGTATCTTTTTTTAGTATAATTATTAAGAGGTTGATAAAATGATAGAATATAATAAAAATAATGATATGAAAGATATAATTATGGATATAATAAGTAATATATTAGTAAATATGATAGTTATAATAATGGCAAGTAAGATATTTAAAAATATATATGTAGAAAGTATTTTATATACATTTGTTGCATCTATGCTATTAATGATATTAAATAAATCAATAAAACCTATATTAAATAGAATTATGTTACCAATAAATATATATACGTTAGGAATAACATATCCATTAGTAAATGTGTTTATATTAAAAATTATAAGTCTAATATTAGGTAAGCATTTTATTATTAGTGGATGGTTAAGTGCATTTTTTATATCTATCTTTATTAGTGTAATGACTAATATTATAGATGCTTTAATTGGTAAAGAAATAAGGAGAGTGTAATAATGAATCCAGTAATGATTAGTATTGGGAATTTCGAAATTAGATGGTATTCAGTATTTATATTAATGGCATTTTTTGTTGCAACATATTTGATAGAAAAAGAAGCAAAAAGATTTGATATAGATAAAAATTATATATTTAATTTATTATTTTGGACATTGATATTTGGTATAATTGGAGCAAGAATTTATTATGTAATGTTTGATTGGGAATATTATAGCAATAATATTGGAGAAATAATAAAAATATGGAATGGCGGACTTGCGATACATGGAGGTATAATAGCAGGATTATTAACAATATTAATTTATACAAAAAAATATAAACAAAGAACTGTAAGATATTTAGATTTTATAGTTGTAGGATTAATTATAGGACAAGCAATAGGAAGATGGGGTAATTTTTTTAATAGTGAAGCACATGGTATAGCAACTAGTTTAGAGCATTTAAAGAAATTACATATTCCAAATTTTATTATAAAAGGCATGAAAATAAATGGAGTATATTATACACCTACATTTCTATATGAATCTATATTTTGTTTAATAGGATTTATAATAATTTGTTTAATAAGAAGAAATAAGTATACTAAAGTTGGAACACCAACTGCGTTATATTTAATTATATATGGAATTATAAGATTCTTTATTGAAAGAAGTAGAACAGATGCTTTAATGTTTTGTGGATTTAAAATTGCTTCAATAGTTTCAGTTATAATGATTATAATAGGAATAATTATGTTAATAATAAATAGTAAGAAAGGAAAATTCGAAGATCTTTATAATGATAGAAGTAATAAAGATATAATCAGATTTTAAGGTGAGTTATGATATATGACGTTATAATTATAGGATTAGGTGCTAGTGGTGTAAGTGCCAGTATTTATGCAAAAAGAATTGGTTTAAATGTATGCGTTATAAATTATGGCATTCCAGGTGGGATTATAAGTACTAGTAGCATAGTAGAAAACTATCCTGGATTTAAAAGTATTAGTGGAAGCGATTTTGCATTTAATTTATTTGAACAATTTAATAATTTAGATGTTCCTTTATTTAATGAAGAAGTTATTAATATAATTGATGGAGATATAAAAGAAGTAAAAACAAAAAATAATATTTATAAAGCAAAAAAATTAATTATATGTAGTGGAAGAAAACCAAGAAGATTAGATGTAGAAAATGAAGATAAATTTTTAGGTAAAGGAATTAGTTATTGTGCTACTTGTGATGGAAATTTATATAAAGATAAAACAGTATGTGTAGTAGGAGGAGGAAATAGTGCTTTAGAAAGTGCATTATATCTTAGTAATTTATGTAAAAAAGTATATATTTTGGTTCGAAAAGATAAATTTATTGGTAATAAAAGTTTAATTGATGAAGTTAATGAGAAAGAAAATATATGTATTAAATTTATGACTAATATAATTAGTGTAGAAGGTAATGATGTTGTTACTGGTGTTAAAACAAATAATGGTGAAATTAAATTAGATGGTATTTTTATAAATATTGGTTATGAACCAAGCGTAAATATTGTTAAAGATTTAAATATTAAATTAGATAAAAATTATATTGTTGTAGATGAACACATGGAAACAAACATAAAAGGAATATATGCTGCGGGAGATATTATTAAAAAAGATTTATATCAACTTGTAACTGCGGTTAGTGAAGGAGCTATTGCTGCTACAAATGTTTACAAAAGCATCAGAAAATGATGCTTTTTTCATATTATTTTTTACTTTATATTCATATTATATAAATAGGAGGTATTATAAAAAATGAATGACGCAATAAATAATCATAGATGTAGTCCTTATTGTGGTAACGTCCCAATAGGTCCAACAGGTCCAACAGGCCCTCGAGGATTAACTGGCCCAACTGGACCTCAAGGCCCAACAGGCCCACAAGGTCCGAGTGGTAATATCGGTCCAACAGGTCCACAAGGAATACAAGGTATTCAAGGTGTTCAAGGTGAAATAGGTCCAACAGGTCCACAAGGAGCACAAGGAATACAAGGCCAACAAGGCCTACAAGGCCCAACAGGACCAACAGGTCCACAAGGTATTCAAGGAATAACTGGAGCACAAGGTTCAACTGGTGCAACAGGTCCACAAGGACTTCAAGGTTTACAAGGACCTCAAGGTTTAACTGGAGCTACAGGCCCACAAGGATTACAAGGTTTGCAGGGTATCCAAGGAGTAACTGGCCCAACTGGCCCAACTGGTCCGACAGGACCAACGGGCCCATCAGGTGCACAAGGACTTCAAGGTGAAACTGGTCCGACAGGACCAACAGGACCAACAGGTGCACAAGGACTTCAAGGTGAAACTGGTCCAACAGGCCCAACAGGACCAACAGGTCCAACAGGTCCACAAGGAATACAAGGTATTCAAGGTGTTCAAGGTGAAATTGGACCAACAGGACCAGCGGGATCAGAATCTGTTAGGTCTGCTTACGTAGTAACATACAATGATGGAACTAGCGCTGATGGAATACCAGTTGCTTCCTCTGAAAGATTGCCCCTAGATAGAATGGAATTAGACCCAACTAGTCTAGTTACAATTAATACAGACGATGAAACAATTAAATTTAATCAAATAGGACATTATAAAATAGAATTTACTGTCTCTGCATATCCATCAGTAAACGGAGTAGACTTTGACCCTACAACAGACATAGTTTCTGTTGGGTTAAGACAAAATAATACTGACAACATATATGTTGGAGTAGGTGAATGGGTTTATAACGGTGAACCAGTAGAATTACATGCACACGGAATTGTTGCAGTAACAGATACAAATACATTGTATGAACTTGCTAACTTAGGAAATAGTACAATATATTTAAGTACACCAGATATAAGAGATTTATCTACAAAATCATATTTTGCAAATCCATTAGTAACATTAGTTGTAACTTATTTAGGAAAATAATCAAGGAAAATCCTTGATTATTTCATGTGATTTTGCGTATAAGCTTACTTGATGTAAATACTAACGCAATATTAAGTTTTACCAAAATAAATTAGAGTAGAAAAAATCTATTCTTTTTTAATACTAATTAATTATATTGTTTTATATTACAAACATATTTTATAATAAAGGAAAGTGATATTATGCAAATAATAAACAATAATACAGTTGTAGTAAATAACAGTGAAGAATTAAAACAGGTATTAAGTGAAACAAATGACTATAATTATGTGTTTTTTGGTAGTGATATAACACTTACTAGTGGATTTACAATTAATTCTAATAAAACAGAAATAGTAATTGATGGAACATATAATAATAACAAATATACATATACAAACAATTTAACAGAATCAACTGATGTTATAAATGCTAATAAACAAAATAAAAAAATAGTATTAAAAAACATGAATATAATTAGTTCTCATACTTATGGAGTAATATACGTTCCATCTCATCCAAATTATAATGACTTAGTAGTTGAATATAATAATGTTAATTTTAGTGGAGTAGAACTTTCTTGTAATTATTACGGTACAACTAAAATAAATGATTCTATGATATCTGGTGTCGATACAAATAATGTTACGGTAAAAAAAATTTGTGATTCAAATAGAATTATAATAGGGGGAAACACAACAATTACGAGTAATTCAACTGTTGATCCTGTATTCTTCTTTAATGATGTTATACCTTCCTATATAAAAATAGTTCCTAACAGCAATGTTAATATTACAACTAATGAAGAACTTATGAATGGTACTAATAAATTAGATTTAATAGTAGGTCATGGTGCAGAATTTCTATTAACAACAGGAAATGGTTTTTCAATAACAACAACTCATGGAGCAAGAAATGTATTAATAGAAGAAATGGCAAATTTTACTTTTATAGAAAAGAGTCATCAAAGAATACCAATGTGGAGTATATTTGGTAATCTTACAGTAAAAGAAGGAGCTAGTTTTTCAGTAATTAATACATATATGAATACCCCAACTGATAATTATAATATTTATTTTAAAGGTAGTGATCAAAAAATAATATTTGATAATCCTAAATATATAAATATTTATACAAAAAATGCTAATGTAATGTATACAAATAATCCAGTTAATTTTTCTTTTAAATTTAGTAGAATAAACATGTGGATTTACGCTTTAGATTATTTAGAAGCTTGTACACTAAATGATACACCAGCTTTTTATTGGTATAAAGAGAAAAATCCTGTAGAAATAACTGGCACATTTGATAAGAATACTACAACAATTACATCCCATAATTTTACAGAAAATGAATTAAATTCACTTACAGATATAAATAGTTTTTCATTTCAAAATATAAAAATATTAACAATAGGAATGTTAAAAATTAATATTCACCCGATAAATAGTTCAAATAATACTATATCTGGTCATACAATACCTTACTCAGATACTTTAATAGAATATGATACTAAAAGACTAACAACAAAAGCAAATGAAGAAGGATTATTTGAAGTAGATATTGATTCAGTAATTTCAGATAATACGAGAGTAAAAATAACATCTTGTTTAAACGGATGTTATACAGAAAGAAAAGTAAATACACCTTTTGATGGAGAATTAACACTTTTAAGAACAACAGAAAATATTGTGTTCAATAAAACACCTACATCAAATAAACCTATAATATTAAATAAGAAAAAAAAGACAGAAATAATAGTTGTAGATAGTAGAATAAATAGAACTAAATGGAAATTGTATATTAACTACATAAATCCAATGATAAGTAATGATAAAGTATTAATTGATTCATTAAAATTTAAAAAATTTGATAATGAATTACTTAAATTAACAACTAATAAGCAGTTAATCTATGAATCTAATATTAATAATGGAAATGTTGAAGTTAGTACCATTACATTTTCTACTGATAAAGGATTAATTCTTATTCCTAGTAGAGATTTACTTATAGATGAGGATTATTGTACTTTAATTATTTGGAGTATAGAGGAATAAGCCTTTGCAAAAAAATAAATAATTCATACACTATATTGTAATGGGGTGAATTATGAATAAAGATTGTATATATATAAGATTATGTAGCACTAATAATATGGTTTTAAGTAATTTAAAAATTATATTAAAAGATAAATGTAATAAGATTGTTTATGAAGGTTTAACAGATATGTTTGGTAAAATAGAATTGCCTGTTTGTCATAATGAAATATATAAAATAATTATATATTGTAATTTATCAATTATTTTAGTTCCAATAATTGCAAAGAAAAATAGAAATTACTGTATAAATATCAGTGGTAATAATATTAAAAAACATCTTATTACAATATTATTAGAGGATAAGAATTATCCTAATTTAAAAATAGAAAGGGGAAAAATAATATTATGGCAAGACACACAATTCCAATAACAAATGGTAAAGGAAGTATTGAACTTGTTACAGGTACATATAATGTAACTGCTGTAGCAGGTGGTTATGATTCTTCTACATTAACACCAACAAGTGTTAATATAGTTGATGGTGTAGAAACTTATGCTTTTACAATAAGTGCTAAAGGAACTTTAACACTTCATGTAACAGATACAGGTGATGCTAGTACCGGAGTGGATATTTTTGGTGCTAAATTTATTAGAACTGATAGTACAGGAACAATTTTAGGAACAGAAATAACAACTGATCAAGATGGTAATGCTGTATTTAATAATGTTCCGTTTGCAGCCTCTGATAGCAATCCAATATATTATAAACAAATATCAAGCGATGGTGGTCATACTTTTGATGACGGTGTAAAATCTATAACTATGACTGAAGAAACACAAACGATAGAAATAATAAATCCAACGGCACCAGAAAGGAACTTTACATTAATGGATGAAAGTTTCGCAAATATACCGATTATGGATGGTCAAATAATAATAGATAATAATTAATAAAGAAGCAAAATATTTGTTTCTTTTGTTTTGAATTTTAAGTATTGATACGAATAAATATTCACTACACACTATTTTTAGATAGTAGTATGAGTAATTTATAAAATAATATATTAAAAGAACTAGATAAACATTATATAAATGGAAAAGTAATAGGAGTAATAATGAACTAATCAAATAGTAATGATATAAAAAATAAATTTTTAAATTATCTAATAGAAAATAAATGTAGTTTTAGATAAAGGTGATAGGGTTCTTTATTAAAAAAAATTCTACTATGAATTATGTTAATATAGGTTTGTATGATAGAAAAATATTGTATCGGATACGTTGTAGATATATAAATAAGTGTATTGCTCTATTTTTATGAAATAATAATATAAAATATGCAAAAAGTCACTTTATATAATTGTAATATAAAATTAAATGATGGTTACTTTTAGAACTTATTATAGATCCAACGTTCTATAGTTTTTGAAAGAAAACCTACTGAAACAAATATAATGAATAGAAAACTAAGAAATATAAAAGAAGATATTGTAGATAAATCTATATTAATTAAAGATTATAATAGGGGTTAATGATATTTGTTGCTAGTTTTGTACATATTAGTTATTTATTTTATATCATTTTTCTAGTATGAGTTGGTAAAAATATATAGAAGATTTTTTGAATAATTAATTTGATATGATAAAGACCTCTTTTTTGAAGAGGTCTTCATCATTTATTTTCTTTCTTAATAAGTTTAGCATGAACTACCATTTTATCATCATTATTATAACAAGTTGATAAAGTAAGTATTTTATCATTAGATGTAATACTTGTATTAAAGTTATGATTACTTCTATTTTTAATCATATCTAAAAAGTTTTGATATTCTAAATCATTATTGAAATCTATTTGTAAATAGTCGCTAGTTGTAGGAATACGATATATACTAAATATTTGCCATAAACTATTTTCAGTTTCTGTAGACAATTTAATAATGTAGTTATTAGTATTAGAAAGCCAACTATTTTTTAAAGTATCTTTTAAAGTACCAAACATTGTTTTATTTGATCTACCATGAGCATAAATAATAGTATTTTTATTATTAGTACTATTATTTCTATAATCTAAAAACACCCATCCTCCTCCATTATACGACTTATTAAAACTGTGTGTAAGATAATAATCGTTATCTTTACTTTGAACAAATGGATAATTTATATTTGTTCCATTAACTTTTATCCAACCAATAACATCTGGATTAGTCTTTTTTAAATCTGTAAAATTTACATTTATCATATTCATATTTATATAATCCCAATAAGGGTTTTCTTTTGATATTTTTTCTGATGGTTTTATTATTTTGGTATTTTCATTATTTTTTATTTCTTCAATATATGTAGTATTTTGAATATTATTTATTTCTTTATCCATTTTGTTTGAATCCAATTTCCACTTTATTACATTATAACCAGATATAATTAACAATATGATAAATAATAAAAATATAGAAATTATTATTATATTTTTCCATTTAACTTTTATTTTATTCTTCATTTCTTTATTCCTTTACAATCGGATTAAAATTTTCAATAGCTTCAACTAATTTTGGATGTCTTATTACGAAGTGAATAGTTGGATTAGAATTTTTAGATAAAACTACATAATTATTTTTTAATATTGTAACTGTTATATTTTTAAATGTTCTGTAATTTTCATAATTAATATGATAATTGCTATGTTTTTTTGCAAAATTATTTGTTTGTTTTAAATGTTCTATATATTCCTTATAGGTATAAGTAATTGTTTTATCTAAAAACAAATTGTTTAATGAAAGTGATGGAGTTTCCTCCTTAAATTCATCTTCTTTTATTTTATAAATATAATCTTCTAAACTATTATTTTCAATAATGGATTTTATATTGTTAAATTTATCTTGCTTATATTTAAGAATTTTATTAATATTAGAATTTGTTAGTTTATTTCTTTTTAATATTTTAATTAACAGTTCATCATTTATTGTAAATAAGGGTAGAGAAGAAAGAAATCTTTTTCTATCACTTATTATTTTTTCATCATTTTTTATAAATAATTCAAATTCATTTATTTTATCTTCTTTATATATTTCCATAAGAGGTTTTGCTTTTTTTAAAATTAAATCAGTTTTCTCCTTGTAATATTCTAATTCTTTTTTATTAGTTATTAAATAATACATTCCTTTATTATGATGTCCTTTAATACATTCTCCACTTAGTGCTACAACTTCTGAAAAATAATCAAGATTGTTATATATGTTTGTTTTATTATCTTTAAAATAGTATGGTGATATTTGTCCTGTCATATAGATTGGTATCCAGCTTTCAAGTCCTAACATCATTTCGTTGAATGGTCTATCAAGATTGTGAATGATATTCAAATGATGTCCTTTTTTTAAACACAAGGCTATAGCGAACATCCATTTTTTACCAAATTCAATATCTTTTGCCATATCTTCCATAGGCATATTGTTATACATAAATATATCTTCTTTTGATTTAGATAAAACAGTTGCTTTAAAGAAATTTAATTCTCCTTCTTTCATTTCTTCTAAACCGTAGTAGCGTTTACTCTTTGGTCTATAAAATGGAATTGATGGTACTTTTAATTCATCAAATTTTATAGCCTTTATATAATCATCTAAATTAAATGAATCTAAATGATGAAGAAACTCTGCTATTTGACTTTTTGTATGAGTTGTTTCATTTATTAACCAATAGAATAAAGTATTTATGAATTTTGTTTCTACTAATTCTTTTTTATCACAACCGATGATAGTAGATAAAGTACTTATGTCTTCTGGTCTATTATATTTTAAAAAAATATAAGAACAGATTTTATTTGCAAATTCAATTGGATTTGATGGTTTGGCTTTGCCATATCTAATTCTTGAAATGTGTGATGCATCAAAAACTATATATTTTGCCATCTTATTAGTATTTATTTTTAATAATGTGATTAATGTATTTAAATTATTGCTAAGTGTTTCATAGTTAAAATCATTATTTATTATAGTTGCATTAAAATCATTTAATATTTTATCATAAGTTAAATTTTTATTATTATCTTGTGAAATTTTATATATTGCCGTTGTTAATTTATTTATTTGTTCACTATTCTTTAGTGGTGTTCTTTCACCATTTCTATATCTACTTATAACTGATTCTGATAGACCTGATTCATTTGATATTTTTTTAGAAGAACAATTTAATTCTTTTAAATATTTATTTAAAACATCTTTAAATTTCATAATACACCATTCCTTTGAAAATATTATACAACATCTATTTAATAATAAAAATAACTTTCCATCAAAAACATTGCCTTTGCGGGAAAGAGTGTTGTTATTTTAAAAACATAAAATTATAATATTGTATAGGAGAGGAGAGATGTTTTATTTTAAAAATTGGGAAATTAAATATTCCAAAAAAGGAAACGATTATAATTGCTGTAGTTGCACTTTTACTTCTTCTATATCCAGTTTTTACAAAAAATCATAAAAATATTGGAAAGAAAATATTTGATAATTCAGATAAAAACATAAAAATTGTTAAATCAGAAGCAAGTCAGATAGAATTTGAAGATTTTAGTAATGGTGATATTACTCTTAAAAAGCCAAAGGGATGGAAAGTCATTACAGCAGGAAGTAAAGACCAATATGCAATTAGAGTATATGATCCTAAAAATTCTATGTATCAAGTATTTTTGAATTTAAAGACTTCAGGATATACTAAATCTGCAGATAGTAAGAAATATTGGCAAAATTCTATGCCAAACAGTCCTATGG
>URLV01000012.1 GCA_900548725.1 uncultured Mycoplasmatota bacterium | reverse complement strand
ATAACCCCCCCCCCCGAACAAATTTTCGAGGTCGGGAGAGAAGTTATACAGTCTTATTTTCATCTTTTTTATGAATCGTAAATATTATGGATAGCTCTTTTCTATCCTAAATAAATTTTAACAAATAGTATTACTTTTTTCAAGTATAAAAATATATCTTTTACAAAAAATAATAATGGTGATATGTATGAATAAAGTTGTTAAACAAGTAAAAGATGAATTTATAGAATGTAATGATTTAATATATAAAGAAATTAAATTTAGATTTAAAACATATCATATATTTTATTTAGAAACTATTACTAGTAGTGATAAAGTTAGTGAATATGTATTAAATGGTATTGCGTTTAATAAAAATATTAATAATATTAAAAAGAATTTACCTAGTCCTAACTTTGTAGAAGTAAATAATTGTGATCAAATTAATTATTATCTATGTAATGGATATACTGTTGTAATAAATAAAAATAATATATATGCTATAGAAACTAAAGCTGATTTAGATAGAAGTATAAGTGAAGCAACAACTGAACCTAATTTATTTGGACCTAAAGATAGTTTAGTAGAAAATATACAAAAGAATTTAGGATTAGTTAAAAGAAGACTTAAAACTAATCATTTAAAAAACATAGTTAAGATAATTGGAAGAGATACTAAAAGTATTATTAATATATTGTATATAGATAATATTACTAATATGGAATTAGTTAATAAAATTAGTGATAAATTAGATAATATTGATATAGATGGAATACTTGATTCTGGTATGTTAAAAAATATATTGGATAATAATAAGAATCCTTTTCCTACAATAAAAATTACTGAAAGACCTGATGTTATATGTTCTAATTTATTATATGGTAAAGTTGTTATATTAGTTGATGGTAGTCCTTTTGCTCTTGTTATGCCTACTTTTCTTTTAGATTTTTTTAATCCTGCTAGTGATGAATATAGTAAATCTGTTAATGTAATGTTTTTAAAAATACTTAGAATTATATGTTTTACTTTTTCAATATTTTTACCTGCTTACTATATTGCAATTACTACTTATAATCAGGAAACTATTCCACTCCCACTTCTTTTAAACTTTGCTACTCAAAGAAGTGGTGTTCCATTTCCACCTATTATAGAAGCCTTAACAATGCTTGTGATATGTGAAATATTAAAAGAAAGTGATTTAAGATTTCCTAATAATTATGGTTCTGCTATAAGCATACTTGGTGCATTAATACTTGGAGAAGCAGCCGTTAATGCAGGAATAGTTAGTCCAATTATGATAATAGTTGTTGCAGTAACATTTATTTGTAGTTTAATATTTTCTGATTCAGAAATATCAGGTGCTATAAGATTATGGAGAGTTATTGGATTAACATTTAGTACATTTTTTGGATTATATGGAATATGTTTATCTTTTATTGCTTTTCTTGTAAATATTACTAGTTATAAATCTATTTATTTAAATTATACATTTCCTATAGAACCTAATGATAAAAGTTATTTAAAAAAGATTGTTTTAGGAAAGAAAACTAATAAAAGAAGTAAATATTTAACTAAGAATATAATTAGAGAAAAAATTAAATAGTAAGTAATAAGTATATTTTTTATTAATAATATTAATTAGGTGAAAATAATATGTTTGTAGAAAATATACATGGTAGGATTAGATTTATTTTTGTTATAGTGTTTTTAATGTTTATTGCAGTAATTATTAAAGTTTTTTATATACAAGTAATTGAATATAATAAATTAAATGATTTAGCTGATAATTTATGGAGTAGAAATTTACCTATTACTTCTGATAGAGGTTTAATATTAGATAGAAATGGTAAAATTCTTGCAGATAATATAACTACTGTAAGTTTGGTTTTAATACCTAATCAAATTAAAAATAAGGAAATGGTTACTAAAGATTTAGCTAGTATTTTAAATGTTAGTTATGACGAAATGTGTAAACATGTTAATAAGAGAACTAGTATTGAAAGAGTTCATCCTGAAGGTAGACAATTATCATATGATGTTGCAGAAAAAATAAATAATTTAAATTATGATGGTGTTTATTTAGTAAAGGAAAGCAAAAGATATTATCCTTATAAAAATATGTTGAGTCACGTTTTAGGATATGTTGGAATTGATAATCAAGGTTTATCTGGTATTGAACTTGAATATGATAAATACTTAACTGGTAAAAGTGGTGCTATAAAGTATTATAGTGATGGTAAAGGAAATAGATTAAATAAGTCAGAGGTTTATGTTGAACCTCAAAATGGTGTTAATGTTACTTTAACTATTGATTTAGATATTCAAAAATCTATTGAAAGAGAACTTGATAATGTTGTTAATAAATATAATCCTGAACAAGCTTTAATTGTTGTTGCTGATCCAAATACTGGTGAAATACTTGGTATGTCTAGTAGACCAAATTTTGATTCTAATAATTATAAAAATTATGATATTAATACTATTAATAGAAATCTTCCTATTTGGGCGACTTATGAACCTGGTTCAACTTTTAAAATAATTACTTTATCTGCATCTATTGAAGAAAAAACCATAAATATATTTGATGATCATTTTCATGATTCTGGTTCTATTCATGTTGAAAATGCTAGAATTAAATGTTGGAAAAAAGGTGGTCATGGTGATCAAACTTTTTTACAGGTTGTAGAAAATTCTTGTAACCCTGGTTTCGTTGTTATGGGACAAAAGTTGGGTACTGAAAGATTATACAATTATATTACTAATTTTGGTTTTGGAGAGAAAACTGGTATTGATTTAAATGGTGAAAGTTCTGGTATATTATTTAAGTATGATAATATTGGTCCTGTTGAACAAGCAACTATGTCATTTGGTCAAGGTATAAGTGTTACTCCTATTCAGCAAATACAAGGTGTTTCTGCTGCTATAAACGGTGGCTATTTAAATACTCCATTTATCGTTAAATATTTAAGTGAGCCTGAAACGAATACTATTATTTTAGAGAATAAAAAAAATACTAAAAGGCAAGTTATTAGCGAAGAAACTAGCAAATTAGTTAGATATGCTTTAGAGAGCGTCGTTGCAAATGGTACTGGTAAGAATGCATATATAGAAAATTATCGTGTTGGTGGTAAAACAGGTACTGCACAAAAAGTTAATAATGGTGCTTATATGGTTGGTAATTATATTTTATCTTTTATTGGATTTTTACCTGCAGATAAACCGGAATATATTGTTTATGTTGCGATAGATAATCCTAAAGGAATTACCCAATATGGTGGAACTGTTTCTGCCCCTATTGCTAAAAATGTTATGAAAAGTATTATAGATATTACGGGTATTAAACAAGATAATTCTGGTATGATTAGACAGGAATATACTTGGCTTGATACCAAATATGTTTTATTACCTGATGTTGTTGGTATGAGTGTAGATGAGGCTAAGAAAACTTTAAAAGGTTTTAAAATAGAATATTCTGGTAAGGGAGATAATGTTATTTCTCAAGAACCTAGTAGCAATCAATATATTAAGGAAACAAATACTGTAAAATTAATGTTGGGGTAAAAAAGTTATTGTGTGATAGAAAAAAGTATGGTATAATTTTCTTGTCACAGGGGTGTGGTATAATGGTAGCATAGGAGTCTCCAAAACTTTTGATGGGAGTTCGATTCTCTCCACCCCTGCCATTTTTGTAATCAACTAACTAACTGTTAGTTTTTTTATTGCACAAAAAAAGAGAAATATTTCTCTAATTTAATTTTTTTATATAATTGTCATTTTCTTTGTCTAATATATTATCATAAACGTCAGTTAAATTAGCTATATCTAAATTATCTTTTTGAAAGTATCTTGTATAATCTGAGATATCATTAAATACACCAAATTTACGTAATATTTCATCATTTTTAGTATCTTTAATAAAAGCTACTAATTCTTCTGCAATATTTTTTTCTCCATCTACTTTAGTATTTAATAATTTATGAAATTTATAAATAAAATCTACAACGTCTTTGTTTGTTAAATTTAATGCATCTAATAAAGCATATAATTCTTTATCTTTTATTTCATTTCTTATAAAATATTGTTCTATTGTCTTTCTCATACTCTTTCCTCTTTCTTTAATATATTTATTATTATATCATATTATTTAATAAGGTGATAAAAATGTTAATAAGTTATACATCAAGAGAATTAGATTTAGTTGCTAGACTTATGAGGGCAGAAGCTGTAGGCGAAGGTAATTTAGGTATGCTTATGGTTGGTAATGTTATTGTTAATCGTGCAATTGCTAGTTGTGATGTTTTTAAAGATATTAGAACTTTGTATGATGTTGTGTATCAAAATCCTGGTGGCTTTGTTGGAGTAAATTCTTCTTTATTCTATTCATCTAGTACAACTTTGGAAAAAAATTTAGCTAAAAGAGTTATTACTGGAGAATATTATCATCCAGCTACTCATGCACTATGGTTTTATGCTCCAGGAACTGGAAACAACTGCAAAGATAATTTCTATGGTCAACCACTTGCCGGTAGATATAAAAATCATTGTTTTTATAGACCCGTTCAAGGTATGTGTAAAGAACTTTATTAGTTCTTTTAATTTAAAAATTCTTCGTCTTTGAAATTTTGTGTGATTGTTTTAAAATTTTTATCATATTCTATGAACTTTTTCTTAACTATCTCTGGTTTATCAAAATCTAAACATTTATTATATAAATCTTCTAATTCATGCAATTCTTTTTTATTTTCAGCAATAGTATTTAATTTTTCATATTCTAAATAATCATAATCTAAATATTTTTTTATACATTCCATATCTGGAGTATATCCGTTTACAAAGAATTTTTTATATATTCCTAAACCATAAACTTTTTCATATGTTGTTGGATATTCTTCATATCCATTCGCTTCCATTCTTTCTATATAATATTTTGTTATTAGATTATAATCTTCTAATAAAACTTCTTTAGATAAAATTTCTTTGTCTGGATAATTTATTTTTACTACAATATCATCATTTTTTTTATAATAACTTATTATTAATCTACCATTTAATTCATTAGATCTATAATACATTTTTTTATTATGATATTCATCATCTGATACAAATACGTAAAAAGCTTTATCATCGTATAGCATTTATTATCACTCCTTATAATAATTTTATCATATATTTCTAAAAAATAAATACATTTTAGATAGAAAAAAGAATATATTTAATTAATATATCCTATTTCAATATTGCTTGGTTTTGTATTTGTTTCTATAAATATTTTTTTTGTGTTTTCTGATAGTTCTATTTCTGAAATATTTAAATCTTCTGTTTTTGTTTCATTTAATACATAAATTCCAGTAATATTATTCGTTTTTAAATTATTCTTAAATGCTGTTACCGTGCTATAATTGTCATCTGCAAAATATATTCTTGGATATTTTGATGTACTTTGTACCCATGCATTACCACTTTTATAGCTTTGACCTCCTGCACTTACTTGGCATAAATATTTATCTGATAAACAATATATATTGTTCTCATATTTAAGTGAACTATCAGTGATAAAAAACACTTTTGTATTGTTAAATGAGTTCCAATTTTCTGTTCCATTAAATACTTTTTTTGTAATATTTCTTACTACTTTTTTATTTATCAAATCAATGTAATCAATGTAGTTTCCTACTTTTCTTAGTGGCTCATCTAAATATATATTTGCTGTATTTTCACTATATTCTTCATATTCAGTTGCTGCATCATTTTCTTCAATCATCATTCCAACTTCAACGTTATCAAAAGTTATATTTTCTTTTGCTATATTTATACCTAAAATTGCTGTAAAACTTTCAGTCGCTGTAAAAGTTGCAGTTGTTCCAAGTGTACAACTTTTTCCTTTATATTCATTTGTATTTTTATCTGCTAACAAAACGTTGAAAGTGCCAGAAGTAGTATTTCCATTTATTAGCGAACATGATAAAGTATAAGTTTTTCCTTTCTCAATTTTAAAACCACTATTATAATAATTTAGAAGATTTCTTCCTCCTGTTGAATTCGATGTTCCATTTAATGTAATAGTATTTTTATTACTATTACAAGTTTGAGTAACTCCAGCCTGTTCTGCTGAATGATTACTGTTGTAGTTAGGGTACAAATTTTTTCCTGTTGTTTTTATATTTATTTTATACTTTCCATAATTTATATCACTCGAATCTGTTACTAAGTCTCCCACATTTTTTATTTCACTTGGATAATCTGGAGAAGGCATTTTTCCATATTCTTCATATTTAGTTGCTGTATCTCCTTCTTCTAATTGAATATTTGAAATATCAACATTTACTGTGTCTTGGGATGGAACTCTAGCAAATCTTACAAATAAGTAATCACTCGAAGTATAACTTGATGGAGTATTAAATGTTACTGTTTGTCTACCTGTAGTTTGTGTGTCATAATTTTTTTGTGCTATTATGTCTTTCGAATATGTTGTTGTTCCATAACCTACTGCTACTGCAACTGTCTTTGTTGCTGAAACTATATTATAATCAAATGAAAGTGTATATGTTTTTCCAGTCTCTAATTTGAATTTTGTTGGAGTATTCACATAATAATTGTCAGTATATGAAACATTAAAATCACTCATATTAATTAGATTTTTACCACTTCTTTTTTTTTGTGTACTATTTCCATATATTTTAAAGTTTGTTAATAATTCTGGTTTTGATACTGTTACATTAGTTTCTCCTTCTGAAGTTACTAATTTTTTATTAGCATTTTTTAAATCCAATATTTTTACATTTCCTTCAAACTTTTTGTTCATATTGTCATTTTGTAAATCATTTGTTTCCAAGAATTCTACTGTTAATTCAAAACTTTGTATTTCTCCTACTTTTATATTGTTTACGGCTATTACTCCATCACTACTTGGATATATTAGATTATTTCCGTTACAATCCCCTTCTGTTGAACTACATTTTAGGGTTAAATATAAATCATTTTTGTCTTCAAATTCGTTTATTATATTTTCTAAGTATACTGTATAATTTTCTACTTCTCTATTTCCTTTATTTTCTACACTGAAAGTTTTTACTACTTTATCTCCTGGCATCATATTTTCTTTACTTATCAAACCATTACCATCGTCATATTTTAATTCTAACTTTGCTAGACTAGTTGTTATCGATTTTGTATTAGTATTTCCCTTTATTGTTGTTAAATAATAACCGTATGTTAATCCTACTAATATTAAAGTAACTAATATTATTCCTGTTATACTCAAAGTTATTTTTTGTTTTCTTGTCATATCAAGTTCACACTCCTCAAATGTTTTATAGATAATTCAAAAAAGATAATATATTTTTTTTATAAATATAGTAGTTTTTAATATCTAATAAAATTATTATATATTCTTTCTAGTTTCTACTTTTTTATTATTACTCTAATAAAATTATATACTAAAATAGACACTCTTTCAAGTATCTATTTTTATATTTTACTTCCATTTCCAATTATCTACTTCTTCTAAATCTGTTCCATATTGTTCAATATGTATATTATGTTTTATAAGTTCTTTTACACAATAATTTGTTAATGCAAATTTATCGTATGTATCATCGATATGATTTAATATTTCTAAACAAATGTTAAATCTATCTATTTTATTTAATACTCTCATATCGAATGGAGTTGTTATTCTACCTTCTTCTTGATAGCCTAATACAGTTAAATTTTTATTATTTCTATCTAATGTAAGTTCTTTTATTAGATTAGGATATCCGTGGAATACAAATATTATTGGTTTATCTTTTGTAAATATATAATCATATTCTTCTTCTTTTAATCCTTCAGAACATGTTTTATCTAATTTTAATAGATTAACTACATTAACTATTCTAACTTTTAAATTATGTAAATATTTTTTTAATATAGTTTTAGCTGCTAATACTTCTAGTGTTGGAGTATCTCCTGCGCATGCAAGTACTATATCTGGATTTTCATCGCTAGCCCAATTCCAAATACTAACTCCATTTTTGAAGTGTTTAATTGCTTGTTCCATATTTAGCCATTCAGGTCTTTCGTGTTTACTAGCAACTATAGCATTAACCTTGTTCTTAGTATTTAACACATGATTCATTGTAACAATTAATGTATTTGCGTCTGCTGGTAGATATAATCCTATTAAATCTTTTTTCTTTGTTGCTAAATGATTTAAAAATCCTGGTTCTTGATGTGTATATCCGTTATGATCTTGTTGCCAAATATGACTTGTTAAAATAATATTTAATGAAGGAATTTCTTTTCTCCATTCTATTTCATTAGATGCTTTTATCCATTTTATATGTTGACTTACCATAGAATCTATTATTCTAGAAAATGCTTCATATGTATGGAATATACCGTGTCTTCCTGTTAGAACGTATCCTTCTAATAATCCTTCACAAACGTTTTCTGATAAAAAACTATCTATTACTCTACCTTTTTTATTTAAAAAATCATCTGTTGGTATTATTGGTAAGTTCCATTCTCTATTTGTTGTATCAAATACATAGTTTAATCTATTTGATAAAGCTTCATCTGGACCAAATATTCTAAAATTATTAGGATTTTCATTTATAACATCTCTTAGATATGCTCCTAACTCTTTCATATCCATACCTTTTACGCTACCTGGTTTATTTAATTTTATTCCATAGTTTAATACATTTGGTAATTTTATTTCTTCTGTTAATAATCCACCATTGGCATATTTAGATAATCCCATTCTTAGATTTATTTTTGGTACGAACATTTTATATTTATTACGTAATTTACCGTTTTCATCAAATAATTCTTCTGGTTTATAACTTTTTAGCCAGTCTTCTAAAACGTTAAGAAGTTCAGGATGTTCTTTATCAACTATAATTGGTACTTGGTGACTTCTAAATGAGCCTTCTATTTGTTTTCCATCTACTCTATTCGGACCTGTCCAACCTTTAGGACTACGTAATATAATAAGTGGTAATCTAACATTTTCATTTTCTTTTGCAAGAATTTTTCTCATTTTTATTTTTGTTATTGCATAATCTAATACTTCAGCCATTCTTTCATGCATATATCTTGTATCAGTCCCAGATACGAATAATGGTTCATATCCCATTCCTACAAACATATTTTCTAAGTCTTCATCACTCATACGTCCTAGTATAGTTGGGTTGGCTATTTTATAACCATTTAGATGAAGTATTGGTAAAACTGTTCCATCTGTTTCTGGATTTATAAATTTATTTAGATGCCAACTTGTTGCAAGGCTTCCTGTTTCTGCTTCTCCGTCTCCAATCACGCAAGCTGCTATTAAATTTGGGTTGTCTAAAACAGCTCCATATGCATGTGCTAAACTATACCCAAGTTCTCCGCCTTCGTTTATAGAACCTGGAGTTTCTGGAGCTACATGACTAGATACACCTTTTGGAAATGAAAACCTTCTACATAATTTTAATATACCTTCTTCATTTTCTTTTATGTCTGGATAAAACATACTGTATGTTCCTTCAAGATAATTATTGCTAATCATTGCTTGACCGCCGTGTCCCGGTCCAGATATATATATCATTTCTAATTTATTTTTTGTTATAATTCTATTTAAATGAGCATAAATAAAATTTTGCCCTGGTGCTGTCCCCCAGTGACCTACTAATCTAGGTTTTACATCATCAATTGTTAATTTATTTCTTAATAAAGGATTGTTTAACAAATATATTTGTATACATGATAAATAATTTGCTGCTCTAAAAAAACCATCAATACTTATTAATTCTTCTTCATTTAGTACTTTATTTATTATATTTTTATCCATAATACCATTTCCTTATTCTAAAAATAGTATATCATTTCTTAAAGAAAAAAAAAAGCATTAACAGATATTTTTTCTTCTATCAATTTCTTTTTTTAGTATTCTTAACTCCGTTACACTATAATCATCTACTGTCGTTATGTTCAATGGTTTTTGAAATATTTTATCAAATTCTATAATATTTAGTATATCTCTATTTTCTGGTTTTTTTAATTCTTCTCTCATTGATAAATAATTATGATATTTGCTAAGTTCTTTATATTTAGATATATCACTTAAACTTTTTCCTATTAAAAATGTAATGTATATGAACATAATGCAAAATAGCAATTCAACATTAGCAGATATTTTTAATATAGAGATACTAAATAAAAATTTTATTAAATCTATTTTTATATATTTTTTATATTTTTCATAAAGATTTTTATCTCTTATTAATGCTTCTTTTGTCATTCTGTACATTAATGTTTCTTCATGTTTATTATCACTATTATAATATTCAGATATACTTCCGTCTAAATATTCAATTTTATAATGGTCATTATTTTTTGTATAATTTCCAATTATTTCACTTAAATCCGTATCTTCATCAAATTTCATAATATCCCCCTTCTAATTATTTAGTTTTTGAAAAAATATTCTTGACTTTTTCCATTTAATGTATAGTCTGTAAATTCATTTTTTAAATATAGTGGATAAGCTGCACAAGCAATCATTGTCGCGTTGTCTGTACAATATTTAAGTGGTGGTATTGATAAGTCTATGTTCATTTCTTTAGACATCTTTTCTAATTCATCTCTTAAATATCCGTTTGCACTAACTCCACCTGCCACTATCAATCTTTTTATTCCTGTATTTTTGATAGCTAAAGATGTTTTTCTTATTATTTCATCAATTGCAACAGTTTGAAAACTGTTTGCCATATCTTCTTTTCTAACTTCTTTTCCTCTTTGACGTTCATTGTGAACTAAATTTATTACGGCACTTTTTAATCCACTAAATGAAAAATTAAGTTCGTTATTATTCATTGGTATAGGTAAATCATATGTATATTTTCCTATTTTTGCTAATCTTTCTATATTAGGTCCACCAGGATATTTTAAATCTAATACTCTTGCAACTTTATCAAAACATTCTCCTATTGCATCATCTAATGTTGTTCCTAGTACATTAAAATCGTAGTCACTATCCATTCTTACAAGTTCTGTATGACCTCCACTTACTACAAGTGCAAGTGTAGGATATTCTATTTTTTTTACTAGGTTATTAGCAAATATATGTCCACTAATATGATGTACTTTTATTAGTGGTTTGTTATAAACCAAAGATAATGTTTTTGCAAACTCTATACCTACTAATAAACTTCCTAATAGTCCAGGAGCATAAGTTACTGCAATAGCATCAACTTCTGAAATTTTCATATTAGCTTTTTTTAGTAAATCTTTTAATACTAAAGTAATACTTTCTGTATGCATACGACTTGCTATTTCTGGTACTACTCCTCCATACATAGCATGAGTATCCATTTGTGTAGATACTGTAGTTGCTACATCTACACAACCATTTTTTACGATAGATATACTTGTTTCATCACAACTACTTTCTATTCCTAATATATATACGTCTTTCATTTAATTATCAACTCCATTACATAAGCATCCATATTATCATAATAATTTTTTCTTATGTTAATTATTTTAAAATTATACTTTTTATATAACTTTATTGCATTTTTATTATCACATCTAACTTCTAATATTATTTTATTAGATTCTTTAATTAAATTTTCTAATAATGTAGATGCAATATTTTTATTTCTATATAATTTATCAACTACTATATATAATAAATCAGTCGTATCATATAATGTTTTATAAATAATTATTCCTACTAATTCATTGTCTATATAGTAACCTTTTATTTCTTTATTATTTATTATTTCTTCTAGTTTATTTACTTTATCAAAATTATGATTTATTAATCTACCTAGTTTTTTAATACTATCTATATCTTTTAATTCACAATTATTTACCATTTAATGCTTCAATTCCTTTTATATATATAGGATTAACTAAGTGTGGATTAATATTATCTTTATTTTTTAAATATAAATATATTTTTTCTAAATCTAATTTATTATCTTTTAATATATATTTTTCTTTATCTTTAATATAATTATCATATTCTTTATTACTTAAATATATATAGTCTGTTAAAATTTCATTATCTTTAGAAAAGTATCCAATATATTTTCCTTTTAAATCAGATATTGCAACTAATTTATTAATTTTAGATTCTGTGCTTACTGCATAAGCTTCTAAGCTAGTTAATGTTTTGATTGGTATATCTAATGTATATGCTAATGTTTTTGCTATAGTTACACCTATTCTAACTCCAGTAAAAGAACCTGGTCCGTTAATTACAATAATTTCATTTAAATAGTTTGTATTAATGTTATTATTTTTTAATATTTCTTCTATCATAGGTACTGTGTAAACACTATGGTTTCTGTTAGATATTTTTTCTTTTTTTTCTATAAGTTTGCCATTTTTTAATAAACCTATTGTAATTAATTCATCAAAAGTACTTATAAATAAAGTATACATAAAATCACTTCCGCATAACGTATTATAACATAAAACAGACTAAATACAAAATCTTAGTCTGTTTTTTCTTTTAATAAATCTCTTATTTCTTCTAATAATAATTCTTCATTAGTTTTCTTTTTTTCAATAATTTCTTCTTTTTGATTAGTTTTTTTCTTTTTTTCAGCAGATTCTTTAATAGTATTAAATATTTTTATAACTATAAATATACAGAATGCTACAATTAAAAAGTCTAATACGTTTTGAATAAATGCTCCATAATTTATTGTTGCATCTTTGAATTTTATTGTTAGGTTTGTAAAGTCATGACCTCCAATAATAATTCCTATTATTGGCATTATAATATCATTTACTAAACTTGTTACTATTTTTTGAAATGCTCCACCGATTATAACACCTACTGCTAAATCTATTACATTTCCTTTACTTATAAATTTTTTAAATTCTTCTATTATTTTTTTCATCTTTTATATTTTCCTTCATTAACCTTTCTACTTCTTTATATAATTTTTTGTTTGCTTCTTCTAAATCTGTATTTGTTACTTTGAATGGTTTTCCATATCTTATCATTAGATTTTTACTTCTAAATTTATAATCACCCGTTATTCCAAAAGGAACTATGTATGAATCTGTTTTTTTAGCCATTGATACGGCACCAAATTTGAATGGTAATAAGAATTCTTTAGTTTTGTTTCTTGTGCCTTCTGGAAATAAACCTATTAATCCTCCATCATTTAATACCTCTAAAGCTTTTTCTACTGCAGCATTATCTTTATTTTTTCTATCTACACTAATACATCCTGTATGTTTAAAGAACCATCTTGTTTTTTTTGAATCAAAATATTCTTTTTTTGCCATATAATGTATTCCTCTTTTTGTTGCTGAAATAGTTAAGAATTGATCATATAAATGTTTGTGGTTTCCAACTATTAAGGCACTTCCTTTTTTAGGAATATATTCTTTGTTTATTATTTTAGGATTGTAATATAGTAAAAATATTGGTTTTAAGATAGGTCTTAATATTTTATAAAGTATTGGTACATCTTTATTCATCGTCATCTACTCCATCATCTTCCATTAATTTTTTAAAGTCTACTTTACCTATTTTTGTTTTTGGGAGATTTTTTCTATATACGAATTTATATGGAATCATATGATGTTCAAGATTTTTTTTACAAAATTCTTTTATTTCTTGTTTAATGAATAATCCATGAAAACCTGGTTTAAGTACTATAAATGCTTTTGGTACTTCTTTTTTATATGGATGTGGCATTCCAACAACTGTACATTGTAGTACTGCTCTATGAGTTTCTATAACACTTTCTACATGACTTGGATATACATTGTAACCACTACATATTATCATTCTTTTTATTCTACCTTTATAGAATGTAAATCCATCAGAATCCATGTAGCCTAAATCTCCTGTATGTAACCAAACGTGTCCATCATCGTGTACTTGTAATGCTTCATTTGTTTCTCTATCATTGTTTAAGTAACCTAACATTAGTCCTTTGTTATGAATACATATTTCTCCTATTTCACCGTATTCACATCTTTTTCTTGTTGTTGGATTAATTATTTTGATGTAATTACCAGGAAGTGGTACTCCTATGGAACCACTTTTATTAACACTTTTATATCCTAATGCTACTGCGGATAATGCTTCTGTAAGGCCATAACCTTGTGTTACTATAGTGTTTGCGTTATGTTCTTTTAAATATTTATTAATACTGTCTTCTAATGTTTTAGTAAGTGTATCTCCACCACTAATAACATATTTTAAACAAGATAAATCTAAGTTTTTTACGTTGTTACTATTTATTAATGATTCAAATAATGTAGGTACTCCAAATATTATACTTGGTTTTGTTTTATTTAATAGTACGTCAAATTTCTTTGAATCAAATGTTGGAACCAATATACATTTATATCCACACGATATTTGCACATGCATTGAAACTGCTAAACCAAATCCATGAAAATTTGGCATTATAGCAAGACATCCTTCTCCTACATTCATATCTTTTACTATTATTTTATCTTGTTCTGTAAGCATTAAAAATGCTCTATTTTGTATTACTACATTTTTTGGTTTTCCACTTGTTCCACCACTATGTAATATAACTGCTGGTGTGTTTTTTGTATATTTTTTAAATTTAACTTTATTTTTGTTAATTAGTAATGCTCTTTTATTAAATAAATTCCATGTTGTATATATTTTATTTATATGAAAATGCTCAAATTTTTTTATGTTTGATATTTTATATGGTAATTTCAAGTACCATTTCATAGAATTTGATGCAGAAACAAAAATTACTTTTTTTACATAAGTTGATAGTATTATATTTTTTATTTTTGAATAACACATATCTATTATTATTAAGTATTTACTTTTCGTAGATACTAATGCATCCTTTATTTCTTGTTCTGCTGATAACGGATGTACCATGTTTGCTACTGCACCTAATTTATTTAATGCGTAAAGTGCTATCAATGCTTCAGGAGTGTTTGGTAAACATATTGAAACAATATCTCCTTTTTTTACACCACTATATTTAAAACTAATTGCACATCTATCTATCTTTTTTAAGAATATTTTATATTTTATTTTCTTACCTAAATATTCTATTGCATATTCATTTGGATATTTAATGCACGCTCTTTTTATTTGTTCATACATAGTTATATTTGGTATTCTATAATTCAATTCTTCTTCAGTATAATATTTTTTCCATGGAGCTGGTATTTCTTTTTTAATTCTAAATAAATTAAATAGCATATTAATCACTGCCTTTCATATTATTAATTATATTATATAACCTTTCGTTATCTTTTTCTATATTATTTTCAGTTATGAATGGTTCTCCAAATACAATTCTTACTCTTTTAAATAAATTATATTTTCCTATTATTTTAAATGGAATAATTTTAGTATTTGTATCTTTTGCTAATTTAACTGTACCAATTTTGAAAGGTAATAAGTTCGGAAATTTATCTTTTTCAGTAGTTCCTTCAGGAAATATTCCTACTACTCTATTATTTTCTAAATATTCTTTAGCTTCTTTTAATACATTTTTATCTTTTATTTTTCTATTTACTGGAATTAACCCTAAATTATCAAATATAATTTTTTTTGGTCCTTTAAATAATTCACTTTTTGCTAGAAAATGTATATGTCTTTTAGTTGTAGACATTAATAATATAGGATCAAGCATACTGGTATGATTGCCTGCTAATATAATTTTATCTTCAGTTGGTATAACGTCATTATTTATTATAATTGGTCTAAAAATCAATTTAAAAATTGGACATACTAAATTTCTAATAATGAAATAAAATTTTTTATCACTATAATCTTTTTTCATACTATCACTATTTAATTATATCATTTATTTAATTAAATATATATATATGTTTATATTAAATAAAAAACAAATATAATTAAAATTATATTCGTTTTTTCGTATATAGTTTAGGTTCTTCATTATAGTAGACGCTTGTTTTCATATCAAGTTCATTTAACAAAGACATAATTTCTGTGTTATTCATATTTCTACTATTGCCATTATTATCAATGTTGTATACTTGATTTATTAATAAAATTATTTTGTCATCCAGTTGCAGTAAACCCTTTATTAATCTCCCATCAATATCTATTGTTTTTGAATCAATAGTAATATAATTTAAATAAAATCTTCCTATTAAATCGGGATAATATTTACAATAATTATTTCCTTTTTCTATACTTTCTTTAAGTGCTTCTAAAACTTTAATTTTTTCTCTTGCAAAGTATAATTCTGGTATTTCTCTTGAACTTTTATAATTTTCATCTTCTAGTGGAATGAATGTTATTTCTGCAAATGTTTTATTTTTTAATTTTAAATATTTAATAATATCTTCTTTGTTAACTAATCCATTTCGCATAAGCATGATTAATGCATCGCTTTTTTTGTTGTATAAAAATGTATCAAATTGTCTTGTTTTTATTTCTTGTTTTCCTAATTGTATACTGAACATACAATTTGAATAAACATAATTAAAACCTTTTTTTAATTGTTCTAATGCTTTTTTTAATTCTTCTGGATTATTTTGTATGGCATAAACATTTAAATTGCTTTTCATTATAAAAACCCCCATAAGTTGAGAGTTATTATATAACAATATTATATTAAATGCAAATTTTTATTCTGTTGTTAAAATATTAATACTACCAATACCACCATTAATATCAACAATATTTAATCCGTTTCCTACTGTTTCATTATCTTTTATTTCATCATTATTTAATTTTATTGAACCTATACCTTTACTTACTTTGAATGTATAATTTTCTTTTTTATTTTGTAAATTTATATCTAATTTTCCAACTCCAGCATCGATCATATTGTTACCAGTTAAAGTACTATTGATTATTACTTTTCCTACACCCATATCTAAATCTAAGTTGTTTATTGTACCTTTTTTTATTTCTAAACTACCAGCACCTGCATCAAGTTCAAGTTCACTTTTTATACTAATATCTTTTATTATGACTTTTCCAGCTCCAAAATCTAAATCTGCAGTATTTCCATTTAATGAATCAATTTTTACTACTCCTGCTCCAGTATCTAATTTTATATTTTCATAATTTATATTATTTGGTACTGTTAAAGCTAAATAATATTCTTTGTTCAAATTTATATTTGTTTCTTCTTTTATTATTAATTTTTTATTTTCTTCATTATATTTAATGTAACGATTATTCGTTTCTATACTATATTCATTGCCTTTTTTTATATATAAATTTGTGATTTTTAAGTTAATATCCATTTCATTAACTTCTTCATTTAATTCTATTTTTCTATAGTAATCAATGTTGTTATTATTGTTTTTTGAAATTTTTCCTACTAAATTAAACGCTACTAATAATCCATAGATTATGGAGACAATAATTGAAAATGCAAATGCAATTGCTAAGTATTTTATTACTTTTTGTGCATTTGTCATTTTATTTCTACTCCTCCAAATATTGTTGTAGAATTAATATATATTGTTTTAGATTTTTCGTTTACTTTTTGTTTAGTTTTATCTTCAACGCCTCCGAAGATTGGAATTGATTTTATTTTTATTTTAATATCTTTTGGTACTAATATAGTTATTCCACCAAATACACATGTAGAATTAATTACTACATCACCTTTAATAATAGAATCTCTTAAATCTAATTTTATACCTCCAAATACAGAATTAAGTGTAGCGCCTTTAAATTCTTCATCATCATATTTTATATTTTGGCTTCCAAAAGTAGAACAATAATCACTATCTTTTTTTATTTTCTCATTTAATTTATTTATCTCTTTATTTATTTTTGTACTAAATAAATCTTTAAATATTATAGATATACCTATTATTACTAAAATTACTGGGAATATTAATTTCCATATTATATCAAAGTCTAAGATATCTCTAGTACATAGTAATAAAATAACACCAACGATAATTAATATTATATCTCCTGTTCTATCATTATTTTTAAATAATCCAATAAAACCTGGAACTATTAAAAATAATGTCCACCAACCTTTAAAGAATATATTTATATCTGTTATACCAGTTGCATTAAGTCCAAATGTAACTCCTAATATAATAAGTACTAACCCCCACATTACATTACTAACTTTATTCATATTTTCACCACTTTCTACTTAGATTATATTATTTTATTTGGTGGTTGTAAACGATTAATTATATTTTTTTATTAAAAAAGCTTTTATTAAGCTTGATTATATATTTTTTTATATTCGTTTATAACATCCAGCATTTCTTCTACAATAATTTTATTTATTTCATTTAATGATATACTGTCTATTAATATGTTTTCTATATTATTTATATTAATCATTTTTATAATATAATTTCCTTCTATTTCATCTTTATCTAAATGACTATTATTTATGTTAGGTAATTTATTTGTTTTGATTATGTAATAATATATTTCGTTTTTTCTATTTTTATTAGTATTACGATAATTTCTAGTATAATGTGTATTTTTTTCTATTATATTTTTATTTATTTCATCATCTTCTAATTCTATTCCTGTTTCTTCTTTTATTTCTCTTTTTAAGCAATCTAAAAGAGTTTCATTTTCTTCCAAATGACCTCCAGGAAATTGATATGTATTGTGACAAAAACCTAACATTATTTCATTTTTATTATTTATTATTAGTCCTTTACATCTTATTACAATTTCATCTATTTCATTTTCTTTTAGGTTATCATAGTTGTATATTACTTCTTTCATTTTTACTCCAATTCTATATAATTTTAAAAATATTTTTCATTATAATAAGTATATCATAATTTAATTGTATAATAATATTTTTATTGATAACTTATAAAAGTTTTATTATTATTAATTTATTGTTTGATAGAGATTATTTTTTAATACATTATTTAATAACATTTAATATAATGACTTCCAATTAAAAAAAATAGATAATGGTTTACAAGGATAAATTATGATATATAAGGTTGGCGGTATCATTTTAAATGATAAAAAAATTTATTTGTTCGCTTGTTTTATATAAATACTTGTTATATAATTTTATTAGGAAATACTATAACTGTTGAGTACTTGCCATCTTCTAAGGAAGGAGGCTTGATATTATGAAGAAAAAAGATTTACTAATCTCATTTCTAATATTAATTATCATTTTATTAATAGTTTCTGTTATGATTCTATGTATAAAAAAATAGTACTCAATCTGCATTAGATTAAGTACTGCACTAATTAATTAGGGTAAGTACTCAACACGGCAAAGTTAAGTATTTCCCTTTTTTATTTTATGCAAATTTCTTTGACATATTCATTATACCATAAATAAAATATTATTCAAGTTTAGTATGATATGTTTTTTAATTATAATCTTCATAAATTATTATTGCACTTATTATTTATATTTTTTATATATCAAAGTTCAAATAGTTTGAACATATATTACCAATGGTGCGAGTGTCGTAATAATCTACAACTTTTCGCATAAGACGATTGATATTCATCAAATCTCTATAAACATTTTAACAAAAAAAGATAAAATCATCATTAATTATTTTCAAATTTTACTAAATTTCAAGTAGAAACTGGAATTTAGTATTTTTTTGAATTTAATTACATATCAATTATGAAATTATGCATTTTGATTTGAATTATGATTATCTAGATTTTTAACTAATTTTTTTACATTTTTATTGCCAACTGATGTAGTAGTAGTTTTTATATCTGGATCTTCATCCCAATTATATACTTCATCAATTTCATGGCTTTCTTTAAATGTTAAAGTAGATAAATCAACTTCCAATGATTTGTTATATTTTCCAAAAGCAATACTTATTACATTCTCGTAACCTTGAATTAATAATTTATAATTTGCATGAGCTAAATATCCATTTGAAAAAGAACTAATTTTTAATTTTTTTTCTTTTTGATATAAAATTGCTATTCTTTTTGAAAGAGCACTATATAGTTCAATTAAATCTTTTTTTATCGATTTTGTTCCAATAATATTAGCCAAATCCATTTCAAACAAATATTTATTCATATCTTTGCACTGTCTAGGCCAAGTATGATTTTGAATTTGTTTATCTATATAACTGTTCCAAATATTAGTTATAATTTCAGCAGCAATATACTTTCCTACAAGTAAATTTTGTTCTTCTATTTCAATAGTCTCATCAATTTTTCTTTTAGGATAATCTGCTAACCATTTTCCAATGATATTTCTAATTTTAAAAGTTTGTCCTTTAAAATCATCATATTGTCCTATACCATTATCCATAAAATACGTATTTATAACACTTCTGTCAAAATCGCTTAATTTATAATTTGCTTTAATTAAATAGTCATTATCTTTATCACTGTATACCATATCCATATGTGGTATTATCTTTTTTTTATCAGTCTTCCAATCTATGGTTGTAGACCAATCACTTTCTGCCTTGCGTTCGAAAAATCTTTGAAACAATTTTTCATTTTCATATAATGAGTCTTCAACTAACATCTTACTTTCAAAAAAATATAGAAAGTTTATAAATTCTGTTGTTAAAAAACTTGGTTCATATCCATTTTTAACTTTATACATCATATACTCAACTATTAAGTCATCCACTGTTAATTTATGTTCTAAATTTACCATAAAACCCTCCTTGTATATGAATTATTATAACATATATTTTTAAGATTTTTACACAAACTTTCTCTGCTATAAACAATTTTAATTTTAACAAATATTTTATTACTTTTTGGTACCCGACTTATGTATTGATAATGCATCAGACAACAGCTATCCATTGGGTAGTTTATCCCAGTATTTAAAGTTTTTATAAGATAACCTGTGTCCTAAATATTAATATTTCTTAAATTATATGACCACAAAGTTAGTACTTTTTTTATTATATTTTTATAATTGTTGATGGTAATACAGGAACCTTAAATAATACTAACTTATGTAGTTCTATATAAGTAAGATTAGTGTTTTTAATACTTATAATATTTCATTTTATAATTTTATATTTGATATTTAGAATTTTTAAAGTATTTTTAATCCTTTTTTAACTTTCTTCAATATCTAATCTTTACTTTATTAAGTGCATACTAATCAACTTCTTTCAAAATGAAATGCATAAAAAAAGGTTAACCGAAATTAACCTTTCATATATTTAAAGTCGATTAGTTCGACTAATTTTCCAATGGTGTCCCCGGGCAGAATCGAACTGTCGACCTATCGCTTAGGAGGCGATTGCTCTATCCTACTGAGCTACGAGGACATAACTATATTCTATCATAAAAAAAATTATTTGGCATTATCTTTGACCAAATAATATCATATTTATAAAAAATATTGTATATAATGCTATTGCATTTTTAAATTTAAATTTAGTAAGTTCATACGTTGCAACACTTTTATCAACTAATGTTAATACCCAACTTTCTTTATATTTAGGAATAGTAGTTCCTAGTGGAAACATATGTGAAGTTATTGCATTTTTTTCTACTTCATTTAAATTAAATTCTTTACTAGCGTTGTTATATGCTATTAATGGATGGTCTATTCCTTTTTTTATACCTTTAGTTCCATGAAAATCATATTCTGTAAAATAGTCATGAAGTAAAGCAGCTCTTGTTGCTGAGACATAATCCATTCCTAATTTTTTTGAAATCTTATAAGTATACCTTGATACTCTCATTACATGTATATATCTTGTAAGTCCGTGATGACTTTCACTTTTTAATTCATTAAATTTTTTTGTATTTATAATACTATCTGCAATATCATTAAAACTTATATTATCAGCAGTTTTTTGCATTATTTTTTCACCTCAGTAAACAAATTATAACACATATTACTATATTTGTCTAAAATTTATCTACATAATATTATATTAATTTACATTATATAGTAAAACTAGATTCGTCTATAAAATTATAATTTTCTTTAAATTTTAATTCATATACTAATTTTACTAAGGCTAAATCTTTTGCTTTTGCTTCTAACATTATATCTATATCTTTATCATATTGTTTTAAAAATGCAATAAAATTTATAAAATCATTGCTGTTTATATATTCGTTATGACTTCTTTTTTCTTTTTTACTTTTAGGACTAGAAAAATGCATTTTTACTCTACAGTTTTTATAGGTATTAAGTATTCTTTCCATATAAACATTTATATCTTTTGTGCATTTGTTACAATAATGATGATGTATATCTAAACACATTGGAATATTTATTTTTTCACATAATCTTAATGTTTGATATACATTATAACTTTTATCATCATTTTCTAATATTATTTTGTTCTTTAAATCATTATCAAGTTTGTTAAATGTTTCTATAAATCTATTTATACTTTTATTTAATCCACCACTTTTACTTCCTATATGTAATATAATATTATACTTTATATTAAACATATCCATTACTTTTTTTAAACTATTTAGCATTTTTATACTTTTTATAATAACTTCTGCATTTATACTGTTTAAGACACAGTATTCATTTTCATGTACATCTACTCTCATATTGTTTTTTTTAATTATTTTTCCTATATAAATAAATTTATCTTTATATTTATTTAAATCTATATCATGTATGTCTATAAGTGGTATTAAAGATGCTGTCATTCTAAAAAAGTGTATATTATTTTTTATATTGTATTTTATTATTTGTTCTAAATTATATAAATTTTCTTTTATTATATTATCTATTTTTATAGACTGATTATTTGTGTCTAATTTATTATAGTACGTTAATGTTGTTGTTTTACTTGATGTAGTATCTATTATTTTACTTATACAAGCATATCCTAATCTTATTTTCATATTTATCACAATATTATTATGTGTAAAATATCTTATTTCATGAAAAAACTTACTATTTAAAGTAAGTTAATTTTATAGTCTATTAAATAATGCTTCTATATTTTTTAATTTTAAATCTTTTTCTGCTTCTATATAATTCCAACAAGGTTCATTTATACTTAAATAAGATCTTATTTTTCCTGCTGTAGAAGGCATTATTGGTTCAATGTAATTACTAACGTTTGCAATTACAGTAGAACAAGTATAAATAGTATCATTAAATTTATTAATGTCTTCTTTGAATGAAATCCATGGAGTTTCTTCATCATAATATTTATTAACTCTATCAAGTAAATTAATTATTATGTTTGATACTTCTCTAAATTCCATTTTTTCCATATAGAATGTTATATCTTTATATGTTTTTTCTAATAATTTTTTCATGTCTTCATTCATATTTCCATTTGGAATATTTGTTAATCCTTTGAATTTTAATGTTCTATTTATAAAATTACCTAATTTGTTATTTATTTCATTATGAGTGGCATTGTATTCATCTATTCCAAAGTTTGAATCTCTCTTTTCTGGACCATTTCTAAGTAGATGGAATCTTAATGTGTCTATATTAAATTCTTCTGTTGCTTCTAAAACAGTCATACCAATGCCTTTACTCTTAGAAAACTTTTGGTCATTAAAGTTTAAGTATTCACAAGATACTAACATATCAGGTAATTTATAATTATCTTCAAGTGATATTAAAAGTCCTGGAAATATTATACTATGGAATGTAATATTATCTTTTCCGTGAACCATGTACATAATATTATTCTTGTCTTTGTCCCACCAATTACGATAATCTAAATTATTTCTATTACAATAATCCATAGTTGCTGTTAAATAACCAAAAACTGCATCTATCCATACATACATTTTTTTATCTTCATAATTTGGTACTGGAATATCTACACCCCATGTTAAATCTCTAGTAACTGCTCTGTCAGGTAAACCTTCGCTTAAATACTTGTTAGTTTCATTTTGAGCATTTTTTCTCCATTTTGTTTCGTTCTTTTTAACATATTCTTCAATTTGTGGTTGTAATCTTGAAAGTGCAATATATAAATTTTTATTATCTTTTAATATAGTTTTATTTCCACACGAAATACATATAGCACCTTTTAATTCTTCTTTTGTAAATACGTGTCCACAATCACATTGATCACCTTTAGTTTCATTTCCACAATCTGGACAAGTTGTTAAAAGTTCTCTATCCGCAACAAACTTTTTGCAAGTTTCACAATAATTATCAGGTTCTATTTTTTCATAAATATATCCTTTATCATATATTTCCTTAAATAACTTTTCTACTGTTTTTTTATGAAATTCACTTTCTGTTTTTGTATATAAATTATAGGTAAAATTCATTTTTTTAAATGATTCGACAAATTCATTATGATAACGTTCCGCTATACTATTTGGAGTTACTCCTTCTTTTTTTGCTCTTTCTGTTATTGGAGTACCATGGCAATCGCTTCCAGAAACATACATTACATTATCTCCCATTAATCTATGATAACGAGCTAAAACATCACCAGGTAATTGACTTGCTAAATGTCCTAAATGTAAACTACTATTTGCATATGGCCAAGCTCCGCCAATTAAAATATTTCTTCCTTTTTCATTAATTTTTATATCATTATATATTTCGTTCATAAATTTTTCACCTCTAAAACTAATTACTACTATATTCTATCACAAATATGTTTCATTTAATACAATTTTATTCTAAATATGATAAAAACATTAAATATATCTTGTCAGTTATATATTTTTTATAATAAAAAAAATACAGTAGTTTCTACTATATTATTTAGGATTTATATGTATCATACAATGTTTAACATCTTTTATTTTAGTTTCTATTTCATCATGTACTTTGTGGCATATAGTATGTGATTCTTGAAATGTGATATTTTTGTCTGCTGATATTTCTAAGTCTATATATATTTTATTACCAAATAATCTCGTTTTTAATATATCTATACTTTTTACTCCATTTGTATTCATTATGATATCTTTTATATTATTGATGGTTTCTTCATTACATGACGTATCAGTCATTTTTCTTATAGATTCTATAAAAATATCTATAGAAGTTTTTATAATTATTAATGCAATAATTATTGATGCAATTAAATCCATATATATTAATCCTTTTATCGAAGCGTATATTCCTATTAAACTTCCTACTGATGAAAGTGCATCGCTTCTATGATGCCATGCATCTGCTTTTAGTGAATCACTATTATATTTTTTAGATACTTTTATTGTATACCAATACATCCATTCTTTTGTAATTATAGATATTAGTGCTGCTAATAATGGTATCGTAGTTGGAATTACAAATTTTTTTGTATAAATATTATTTATTCCTTTAATTCCAATTAGTAAACCTGTTATTAATAATAAGAATGATAATATTATAGATGCAACATTTTCAAATCTTTCATGACCATATTGATGTCCTTTATCTGATTTCTTATTTGATAATTTTATTCCTATTATCACTATAACTGTACTTATAACATCTGATATGCTATGGATTGAGTCACTTATCATTGCACTACTTCTACCTATTATTCCTGCTATAAGTTTAAATATTGATAATATAGAGTTAATAATTAGTGTTATTATAGAAACTTTTATACATTCATTTTTCATGCTTTTCCTCTTTTCAATAACGTTACTACATTATATGATTGATTTAGTGAATATGTTTGTTATTCTTTTTGGATTTTACAAAATTTCCTGTTTCTGCATTAAATATAAATTGTAACGCTGGTAAATCTTCGTCTTTTTCTATATCACTTTTATTATAACTTAATGGTATAAAAAGTTCTTTAAAATCTTCAAATAAACTACATAAATTTTCATATAATTTATAATGGTTATAATAATAACCACGAATTACAGCATATTTAATTTTTGAATCAAACAAATTATTTTCTTTTAAGATATATAATATTCTTTCAAAATATTGTTCTGGTTTATCTGAAATATGTGCTACTAATGCAGTTTTATATTTTTCAATATATAATAAAACTCCAACACATGTTGCTAAAGCTTGTGTACCAATTATTTTGTTATTGGAATCTGTTATTTTTATTTCATTCATTCCTACACTTATATAATTATTTTCCAATTTAATGTCACCTCTTTTTTAACATTTTAAGTTTTTTCATCATGTTTAAAATAGCATAATAATAATTTTATTCTAAAATAGTAAAAACATCCGATTTCACAACTATGTGATTTCAGATGCTATATATCCATAAAGTATTGTTTTGATTAGTAATAATCAAATGTAGCATTTTTTATTTTATACAAGTTTTCTTGAAGTATTATGTTATTTATATTTTTTGACTCCAAAAGCTAGTTATTAATTAATTTGGTGCTCCTGGTCGGACTCGAACCGACACGTTCTTGCGAACACTGGATTTTGAGTCCAGCGCGTCTACCAATTCCGCCACAAGAGCAAGTACAATAAGATTATAACATATATTTATTTATTATGTAAATCATTTTATACTTACTTCTAATAAATTAATTAAATCATAGATTTGTTCAGAACTAATTATACAACCTTTTAAATTATCAGTAGATATTTTTATACCAATTATTTTATTAGTAGATAAATCTACATTATTTAAATTTGTTGTAATTATTTCTATATCTGTCATATTATTTTCTATAAAGTTTGTTTTATTTAATTTAATTTCATATAGTCTAGAATTAATCATATTATTATTTTTAAAGTCAGTATTTTTTATATCAGCATTATAAATATTTAATAAATTTGATATATTATTTTCTATAATACTGTTTTTTATAATACTATTTGATAATTCTAAGCCTAATAATTTAGAATTAGTTATTGTAATAAAATGTAGTCCACATTCATCTATATTAAGATTTGACATATCACAATTTTTAAATAAACAATTAGTTAAAGTTGAGTTAAACATTTTTTTGTTTAGTATACAGTTATCGAATATACAATCTATAAAACTAACACTAACAATATCATCAAATGTTTCATTTTTAAAATATTTATTGTAGATATTATCTTCGTTATTATATTTTGATATTGTTGTTTCTACCTTTTTAAATCCTTTATTCATTTTCTTCCTTATATATTGATGTGAATAATTCTGTTTCGTTATTATCAATTATTTCTACATCCATTTTAGGTAAATCATCTATTGTAGCAAGTCCAAAGTAATCTAAAAATTCACTTGTAGTTCTATATAAATTTGGTCTACCTGGCATATCAGATTTTCCTGCTTCTTTTAAAAGACCTTTTGCGAGTAATTTTCTTAATGTATGACTACAAGAAACACCTCTATACTCTTCTATTTCTAATCTAGTTATTGGTTGATGATATGCAACTATTGCTAGAACTTCTAATGCAGCTTGACTTAATGTATTTGTTTCTGGATTAACAACCATTTTTTCATAATATTCTTTATGTTCACTTTTTGTTGTTAATTTAAAAGCATCACCTAAATAAGAAATTCTTAAACCTCTATTTTTTTCTTCATAACTTTTTTTTAATTTTAAAAGTAAGTCTTTCGCTTCTGTTTCATTTATATTCATTATTTCACATAAAGTACTTAAATTTATACCCTCATCACCTTGTACAAATAATATTCCTTCTAATATTCCTAATTTTTCTTCCATTATTTCACATCTTTTCTAATATAATATCACTAAAATTATCTTTTTGAACTATTTTTATTTCTTCATTTTTACTCATTTCTAATATAGATAAAAACGTAACTATAATATATGGCTTAGTTCTATTATCAAATAATTCAGTGAATGATACTTTATTCTTTGTTTTAAATATATTTCTAATACCTTTTATTCTATCTCCTACACTTAATTCTTTTTTTGTTATTTTAGTATTTATTGGTTTCTTTAATTTTTCTCTTTCTAAAAACATATTAAAAGCATTTATTAAATCATCTAATGTTATATTATTATCTAGAGGTACGTCTTTTTTATATTCATTTAAGTTTGTAGGTAGTTTAGTATACACTTCATTTCTAACACTTTCTAAGTCTTTAAAAGTACTTGTTATATTTTTTATTTTATCATATTCACGTAATTTTTCTTTTAAATCTTCTTCGTTGTTCATCTCATACATATCATCTTCTTTATCGTTATCAAGATTAATTAGCATTTTACTTTTGATATGAACTAATTCACTAGCCATTACTAAATATTCGCTGGCAACATCTATACTTTCATTTTTCATACTATTAATAAATTCTAAATATTGTGTTGTTATACTATTTAAGTTAATAGTTTCTATATCCATTTTATTAATTTTTATTAAATGTAAAAGAAGATCTAAAGGACCTTCAAAATCATTTATAGTAAAATTATATGTCATTTACAATCAAATCCTTTTGCTTTCATATCAAAATTTATTTTATTTACAGTTTCGTTATATGAATAATAATTATTGTTTATTTTGCTATTATAATTTTTTAAATCTATATCTGTACTGAATACAAAATCATTTATATTTTCTGTTACTACACTAGTACCATTATTAGAATTTATTGTATTAGATAATTTAGTATATTTATCAAATTCATTTAAGTATTCTTCATTATTACCATTATCTTTGTATGTATATGTTTCTTTTATTTTTATTAATTTATTATTATCAAATATATATTCATATACATCATTATCTTTTGTACAAAATAAACTTGCTAAACCAGATTCATCACTTGATATAGTATAGTTAGGAAAATCATTTTCTTTATATTCTTTTATTATACCTTCTACGTTTACTAATGAATTTAATTTGTTATTAAAAATATATTCTATATTAGACTCATTTGTTAATTTTATTATATATAGTTCTTTATTATCTTGTTTTAATATTAAGTAATAATTTAGTTTATCTAAATCTATATTATTATTTATTATTTTAAATGATATATTTTCATTTGTTAAGTTAAATTCATTTAATATTATTCCATTTGATTTTATAACTGTTTTTGAATTAATATAATTACTAGTTACTACATTAGTGTCATTATTATCATTTGTTGTCCCTTTTTTTATATAAGAATCATGATTTGTAATAAAGTCTATTATTTCACCATTTTTAATTAAATCAATTACATTATAGTCTCCAAAATAATTAGCTATTGTTGGTATAAAAAGAATTATAGAACCTATAAATAAAAATATTATAATTACAAGTATAGGTTTACTGCCTCCACTTTTTTTTACTTTTCCTAATACTATTGGTTCATTATTATTCATATTTACCCTCTCATTCTCTAAAAGAATTATAACAAAAAAAAAGGAAGAATTCAATTGTGTATATGTACAAAGTTATAGTATCTTCTTTTATTTTTTATATTATTAATCGTCATCTCCCATAGAAAGTAATGTTTTTATATCTTTTTCTTCTTTTTCAACATATTGTTTAAAATTCCATTATATGGTTTTATTACTGAACATTTTTTGTCATACAAAAAAATTCAATAAACTTTAAAAAGCAAATTTTTATTGAATTTTTTATATTAAATTTTAATATTTTTTACGTTTAAATATTGTAAATTTATACACAAACTGCGAGCTTTATCATGAACAAATCTAGGTTATACCTAGCCTAAACCATAAGTGTCCGTCAATCAGTAACTGTGTAAGGATTTGAAATTGTTCCATTGCCACCTGAAATTTTTGTAGTAGACAATAGTGTCACTACAGGGCGAAGAGCGTCAGCACCCAACACATTGACACTATCATTAAAGTAACCCTCATTTATGCTAATGTCGAATGAGTTAAATTGGTCATCATCGCTAACGAAACCAACAGGTGAAAGTGTCCACCAATAATTATTTAATGCGTTGTTATCTAAATAATACTTTGAATTAGAAACATCACTTCTATAGCTATTAGCCCCTGCTCCAGCATATACCACTTCATCAAATGTAAGCATTCCTACTTTATTTATATCTATTTCTCCATCTACTCCAGTTGTTTCACATTTATATGATGGTGCTTCTTTTACATAATATTTTTTTGCTGATATAAAGTTAAAGCTTGTTCCTGAATTTATTAAATCACTTACTGTCCCAATTATTTCTCCATTATCACTATAACCATTTGTTTGATCTCCTATGCACCATGTTTCATTTTTTAATAATTCTTTGTCACTTTCAGTTGTTATTTTTCTTTCTAACCATGCATTTAACTGTGTTCTCGCATTTTCTATTGGATCTGCAACACTATTGATATAATCATTTATGTTATAAGTTTTACCGTCCACTATAACATTTTTATAACCATAATTTGCAAATAATATTGTTCCTTGAGTTCCGACTATACCATCTGTTGCAAATCCGCTATCATCTGTTAAATTTGTTGTGCTACAAGTTTTTTCAGAAGCAAGTATTAATTTTATGCTTCCATCACCCTGTATTCTAACTATTCTCCAACACATTCCTGCAAAGTTTATGTAATTATCTATAGGATTTCCTCTAAAATAATAACTTATACCTTCATCATCTTCTGCAGTTGATAATATTTTGTCGTCTACTGTTGTTACATTATCTACCATGCCTGTTGAAGATAAATTAGCTGTAAAAGTAGATTTTCCTTCTAGTGTTCCATTCTTTACATTATTTATTATGCTGTACGCTAAAGTTCCTTCTTCATATGGGAAATATTCGTTATTACTATTTTTTCCATATATTTGTATTTTTGCACTTAACTCTTTATTCATATCTATACTTTGGTCTGTTCCAGTATCTTTATATGTAAATGTAAAAGTATATGTATGTGTTTTTCCAGGTTCTATTTCATTTGTTATTAATTGCTTTATTCCACTTGGAAATGTTGTTTCTGTTGTTACTTTATTACATGTTATTGTTCCATCTGTTGTACAATCTAAAGTATATTTTATATCTTCTTTTCTAACAAATTGATTTATTACGTCTATTAAATATACTCCATATTCTATATTTGTGTTTCCTTCATTCTTTACAGTAAATGTTTTCGTATATACTGTATCACTAGGTTCAATTAGTTCTCCACCTATTACTCCGTCACTTCCATCATTATATACAAGTTTTAAATCAGCTGTTGTTACACTTATAGATTTTGAATTAGTATTTCCAGTTATTTTAGTTAGAAAATATGCGTATGTTAATCCTATTAAGATTAAACTAACTAATATTATTCCTGTTATACTAACTATTATTTTCTGTTTACGATTCATATCATCACTCTCCTTCTTTATTGTGACAATATTATTATAATAAATATTTAATATCATTTGAACGTGCCTATAGTACTTATAT
>URLV01000011.1 GCA_900548725.1 uncultured Mycoplasmatota bacterium | reverse complement strand
TTATATCAAAAAGCCGCACCCTAGTGGTGCGGTTCAAATTTCAATTTAGGAAAAAGACTAAATTAAGTCTTTTTTATTTTCTTTTTAAAATTGCAATACTATAATTAGAAAAATCTAAATTCATTATTATATTTTTATATTCTTCAAAATTCATTTTTTCAATATCGTCTATAGTATCAATACCTTCATAATTAAATGTAACAATATTTTCTATTAATGGATCTATAGTTCTATATAAATCATCACTTCTAGTTATTAAATCAATAATATAATTTCTTTTACATAAATTAAAGAAGTCTTCATCAAATACAAATTTTTTATTAATAAAATAATCTATTATAATATCATTAAATAATTTTATATTTTTAGTATAACTTTCTATTCTAATAACATGATATCCTTCAACTAAATTACATGAATAATTGATATTTCCTACTATAATATTATTAATAGCTAATCTATTATTTAATTCACTTGCAATACCAAAATTATTTTTTAAAAAATAATATAAGTATGTATCTAGCATAACTTTATCAAATGGTTTCATATCTAAAGTATTAATTTTAAAAGATATTATACTTTTTTCTAAATTAATATCTTCTTTAACTATAATTTTCTTTTTATTAACTTCCAATTTATGTGGTGGAATTACTTTTTCTATCTTATCACTCGATAATTCCCCATCACTATATACTTCATTTATTACACTTAGTATTGCCTCTTTATTAAATCTTCCCCCTATTACTAATATTTCATTATCAGGTCTATAAAATGAATCATAAGCTAAATCTAAATCATCTTTTCCAATACTTTCTATATCTTTTAAATCACCTAGTATACTTTTAAATGTTTTTGCATCAATTATACTTTCCAAACTAGCATTATATATAGTACTAGTTTCTTTATTATCTAAACTTCTTCGTTTTTCTTCTAAAATAGGACCTTTTATTTTTTCTATAACTTTTTCATTTATAATTGGACAATGTATTCCACTTAAAAATAAGCCTAAATTATTTTCTATATTATCCACACAATCTATATAAAATTGAGTTCTATCTATGCTAGTAAATCCATTGCTACCAACACCATTCATTCCAAAGATTTTCATCAGATCTCCATACTCGCTACTTTCAAGTACTAAGTGTTCTAAAAAATGTGCTAAACCACTTTTCAGTTTATGTTTTTTCCCATTTACAACAACTTCATTATCTATCCCACCAAATTTAACAATTAAATTAATATATGTTGTATGTTTACTATTATCGTTAATTAAATATATTTTAAGCCCATTATTAAGTACAATTTTTTCTAACACTATAATTCACCTTCTAACACATATGTAGCTTTTAAGTTCATTCTACTAACAAATTCTTTTAATTCATCATAAGATAACCTATTTAATATTTCTAATTCTTCACTTGTTGTTAAATCTGTTTCAAAATATTTATTAATTATATCACTAGTTGCTATATAAAAATTATCTAATTCTCTTTCTTTATTTAATTCTAATCTTTTTAATATATTATAAATATTTTTATCATATTTCTCTATATTATTTAATTCATTCATTAATTCTTTTATAATTATTTTTACATAATCAATATTTGTTTTATTACTAACTGCTTTAATGAATAATAAACCATTCTTTAACATTACATTACTTCCAGTACTATAAACTAAGTTAGATTTTTTACGTAAAGAATTCATTAAAAGTCCACTACTGCTAGAATTTAATAATAAATTAATCATATATAATTTATAAAAATCTTCTTCTTTATAATCTTTAACATTATATACATAATATAATATACTTTGATAAAATTTACTTTTATCTATTTTTTCAATATAATTATTATCATTATAAAATATATTATAATCTTTAATAATTTTATATGTAACTAAATTTAATTTATTAAAATAATTATGTATAATATCATTTAATTTATTAGTATCTATATTTCCATTTACGAATATTTTAGGTTTTACATTCTTAATATATTTATTATAAAAGTTTAATATATCATCTAAATTCAAACAATTTATATTATCTAAATCTCTATATTTCAATTTATTAAATACTGCATCATCATCTAAAATATCTAATAAATTCTTTTCTGCAATAAATTCTATATTTTTATATCCATTTAATAAAGTTTCAGTATAAAGTTTTTTCTCTTTTTCAAATAAAGTTTCATCACTTAAATTATTATTATAAATACTATCTAGCAAAAACATTATTTGATTTTCTAACATATCTTCATTTATTACATTTTGACTAGGTATAAGTAAAGAAAAGTTTAAAAAATAAACATCATTTATTCCTTGATTCAAACAATTATAATTAATTATATATCTATTTAACTTTTCTTTTTGAAAAGATATTTCATCTTTATAAATATTATTAGTTTTATTAAATAATTTAGTTATTATACTTAAAGCCATTATTTCTTCTTTTTTTATTTTAAACTCATAAATAAAATTTATGAGTGTTGTATGAAAGTTTTTGTTGTTTACATACTTAGTGATTTCGTTCATATTAGTCCTCCAAAATAAAAATAAACCTGTTACTCTTACAAGTTTATTTTATCATGTCAGTGTTTTAATGTAAATGAATTAAACAAATTTTAACGTGTTAAAGATAATTTTTTATTGCTATAATGTTTATTATATACATAATCTTTTATTATATTTAATATTTCATTTCTAATATCTTCTTTAATATATGGTAATTCATTATATTTAATTAGTAAAACAGCTAAATCATAAATTGAATTTACACTATATCGTCTAAGTTTTTTATAATATGATTCATTTAATTTTAAGTTTGTTATACTTTCTCCTGCCATACTTCTTAATAATACAAATTCTTCATTATTAAAATATTTATTAATAACAATTTCTCCATTAAGTATTTGTTTATAGATACTTAAAATATATCTATAAGCATTAACCGAAATCATATAATCTAATTTTTTTGTTACAATTAAATTATGTAATTGTTCAAATGTATCTATTTTTTTTACAATTAATTGATTTTTTACACTTTTGTTCATTGGAATTTGATGTATAAAAATATTTTTCAAATTATTAGGTAAAGTATTATGATTTATTACTATTTGTCCTTCTTTATATAGTTTATATCTATTAAGTATAATATTAGTATATGAATTATGTAACGTCAAAATATAATAGTATTTACTTTCAATCTCATCTATATATTCTATTCCAACACTATGCAAAGCTTTAATAACACTAGGAGCATAATCAAATAACTCTTCAACAAAGATTCTTTTCATCTTTATTTTTTCCCCCCTCTTAATTACGTACTGTGTATTATATCACATTTTATCAAAAATGTAAAATTGAAAAAGACCATGTCGGTCTTTAATAAGAAGTAAGGATTTTACAGATTTCTCTTGATGTTAAAACTTTACCTTCAGAAACTTTTTTTCCATTAATTACTAAAGCAGGAGTATTTTTTATATTATATTTCTTTAAATAATTAATATCATTAAGTTCTTTTATATCTATATCAATATCACTATTTATTTTTCTTATATTTTTAATTAATTTAATTCCATTATGTGTTTTACTTCCCAAAACTTTTATTTCTATACTTATTCCTCCTTCCATGATTACATGATACTATAGTAAAATGAATAAGATATGAAATAATTATGAAGTTTTAGTGAAAATATTTTACAAAAAAACATGAGTTTAATCTCATGAATTTTATTTAAATAAATTTTTAATTTTATCTATAAAACTAGTTTTAGTTACTTTATTAGTATTTGTTTTTTCTTCTACTTTCTTTTCTTTACTATCTATAACTAATACAAATTTAGTTTCATCAGCATTATTTTTATTAGTTAATTGATATTCATTACCTAAACTAACTAATTTTTTAACTCTAGCACTTGTAGGTTTAACTTTATTATCTACTATATCACTTAATACTTTTATACCTTCATCATTATATTTAGTTATACCAGTAGATAATTCATTGATACCGTTATCTAACATATCTACTCCATTGTATAAAGTACCAAGTGATTCACTAATACTTTTTACAGATTCGTTTTTAACAGCATTTGCAACTTCATTAGAAAGTGTTGGTGCAATACTACTTGCTACACTTTCTGCAGTACTCTTTGCTACACTAGCTGATACACTTTTAGAAACATTTTCTGCAACATAATTAGATGTATCACTTAATGCATTTTTAATACTAGTTTCTACAGCAGTTTTTAACGCTATAAATGTTGTATCACTATTTATAGTATTACATGCAACTAATTCTTCTTGTGTATATGAAGTATAGTCTGTACCCTTAGTATTAATAGCATTTTGACATACTAAGTATGAATTATATTCACCACTAGCTTGTAAGTATGTACCTAATATATTTAATCCAGCATTATTACCAATCTCATTTACTTTAGCATCATTTGGATCCATGTTATTCTTAACTTCTTCCCAAGTTTCATTACTTACAGAATTCAAATAATCACTTGTAAAAGTACTACTAACATTACTTACTGTTTTATTTTTTATAGCGTTAACTTCTTCTTCGCTTAAAGCATTTCCATTACTATTCTTAAGTTTATCAATAGAACTTGATAAACTACTTTTTAAAGTATTTGAACCACTTTTTATTTTCTTAGATGATTCATCTATTAAATTCATATTATCTTGTAAAACTTTAGTCTTTTCATATAAACTATCTAATTCATTTAAACTACTAATATCACTACTACTAATTAATTTAGGAGTTGCAACATTATATATAGAAGGTAATTTAAAATTAGTTGTATCAAAAGTAATAGTAATATTATTCATATTCTTTAAACTACTAATATTTAAACTTTCATATAATCCTGGAGCACTTAATCCTACAACTATATTCTTAGTACCAGTAGAAATTACTTTACCATTATTAATATTTATATTAGTATTTTCTTTACTATCAAGAATCATACCTGTTGTTACTAAAAATGGTGTATACATGGTTTCATTCTTACCATTTATACTAATGTTATGACTATCTTTGTTCTTATAATCTATTGATATACTAACCTTACCTTTTTTCCCTAATATATCATCTAATTCTTTTACTTTACCATCTAATTTATAAGTAACACTTAATTCTATTGGTAAATCTTTATCATATTTACCTTGATAAAATATATCGTTTTTATTAGAATTCCATACAATCTTATTATTATCTATTTTATATGTTTCATCACCATTTATATTTAAAATATCTTTTAATTCTGAATAATCATTTATATTTTCTAACTTTTCATCATTTATTAAATGTTCATTAACAAAAGTTGTTTTTAATTTACCATTATATTCTAATTTACTATATACTGTTTCATTTTTACTTAAAGCATGTACTGGAGTTGCAAATAAAGATAATATTAGAAATGAACCAACAATAGTATTTTTAATCTTTTTATTCATATTAACTTTCCTTTCTTTTATAACAAATTTATCAAATATTAATAGTATAGATGGTAATACTGTTATTACTACTATCATACTTATTATGGCACCTCTTGAAATTAATGTACAAAGAGAACCAACCATTTCGAGTTTAGAATAAACTCCTACGCCGAATGTTGCAGCAAAGAAACATAATCCACTAACAAATATAGAGTGTCCATTATAATCAAGTGTTAATTTCATAGCCTCTTTCTTATCATATTTCTTTCTATTTTCTATATATGTTGTAGTAAGAAGTATTGCATAATCTATAGTAGCTCCTAACTGTATAGTACCTAGTACTATTGGTGCAACAAATGGAAGTACTGTTCCACTAAAGTATGATACGGACATATTAGTGAAAATAGCAAACTCTATTGCAAGTATTAAAAGAATTGGTAATGATAAACTACGAAGCACAATAATTAATATAATAAATATACAAACTACAGAAGAATAATTAACGTTTTTAAAGTCTGTATCACTTATATTAATTAAGTCTTTCATTAAAGGACCTTCACCTGCTACAATAGCAGTATCATCATATTTCTTAACAATATCATTAACTTTAACTATTTGATTATTTAATTCATCACTAGCAACTTCATAAATTGAATTTACAAGTATTGCTTGATATTTATCATTTTTAAATATATTTAATGTATCTTTATCTAACATATTATCTGATAAACCAGCATTCTTTAATTTTTCATAAGATAATACAAAATCTATACCATCTACATCTTTTAAATCATTTATCATATTATTTACATTATTACTTTTTAAATTACTATTAACTAATATTATTTCTGGACTAACTATATTATAATTATCTCTTAAATAATTATTAGTACTAATACTTTCTAATGTTTCTGGTAATGATTTATCTATTTTATAATATACATTAACTTTGTTATTAGCTAAATACATAGGAACCAATAATATTAAGAATATTATAAATATTAATTTATTATGTTTTATAACAAAATTGTTTAATGGACTGAAATTAATTTTAAAACTCTTATGTTTAGTTTTTTCTACATATTTATCAAATGTAAGAAGTAATGCTGGAAATAATGTAATAACACTCATAACACCTAGTAAAACTCCTTTAGCCATTACTATACCTAAATCTCGTCCTAAAGTTAATTTCATAGTACAAAGTACTAAGAATCCAGCAATTGTTGTTAAACTACTACCTATAACTGATTTAAAAGTTTCAACTATCGCTTCACTCATAGCTTCATTTCTATTCTCATTTTTTTTCTTTTTATCTTCATAAGAATGATATAAGAATATAGAGAAATCTGTAGTAACCCCTAGCTGTAAAACAGCAACTAAAGCTTTAGTAATATATGATATTTCTCCTAAAAATATATTACTACCTAAATTAAATAATATAGCACAACCAATGTTACCTAGTAATAATACTGGAACTAAGTATGAATCAAGTGATAATTCTAATACTAATATACATAGTACTACAGCAATAACAATATATATCATTATTTCACTTTCACTTAAATTCATAGTATCAAGCACCATACTACTCATACCACCAAGTTTCATACTTTTAGATATCTTTCTTATTTCTCTAACAGCATCTATTGTTGAATTAGCACTAGTACCATCTTTAAAAGTAATAAGTAAAATATCTGTATTATCTTTATGTAAATGACTAGTGACCTCACTTGGTAAGAAATCTACTGGTACATTAGTACCAACAACATCATATAAAGATATAACATTGTTTACGCCACTTACATCTTTTATTTTCTCCTCTAATTTAATAATATCTTTATTAGATAAATTGCTAACTACTACTGTACTATAAGAACCCATATCAAAGTCATCAGTTAAAATATTTTGTCCTTTAATAGTCTCAATATCACTAGGCAAATAAACTAATATATCATAATTTACTTTAGTTAATTTCATACCTATAAAAGATAATACTAATAATATTAGAGATATAATTAATATTAATATTTTCTTTTCACAAATCTTATTTGCAAACTTTTTCATATTTCTTCTCCCTTCAAAAAGTATTTTATTAAAACATATAAAAAAATAACACACAATATATTAATAATAAGTATGTTATCCAACAAAATATAAAATATGTATTAATATTTATCCAACAAAATACACTTTATCTTTACTTTTGTAAAATATATCATATAATATAGTTGTGATTATTATGAAAGAGAAAAAAGATTTAAGAATTATAAAAACTAAAATAGCATTATATAATTCATTAACTAATTTAATGAAAGATAAAACATTTGAAGAAATTAGAGTAAGTGATATATGTAATGAAGCATTAATTAATAGGTCAACTTTTTATGCTCATTATGATGATAAATATGAATTACTTGTAGATTTTTTAAAGAATGTAGAAAATGAATTAACTAGTGAATTATCTAAAAATAATAATATAGTTAATACTAAAGAATATTATATAGAACTTATTAGATTATTTTTAAATCACATTGAAGAAAAGAAAGATATATATAATTCAATTATGATTAATAATAGAAATAGTATTATGATGGATATATTACTTAATGTAGTTAATAATGATTTATTAAATAAAGCAAACGGTAATAATAATAGTGTTATTCCAAGTGATATAGCTGCTAAATTTTATTTAGGCGGTGTTATTAATTTAGGAATAGACTATATTAGTAATAATAAATATTCTAAAGAAGATTTAATTAAATATTATAGTATTTTAATACCAGATAATATTGGAACAGAGTAATTGTTAGTTACTCTTTATTTCTTTTCCATTAACATATAATTTATATCCATTAAAATCTATATTAGAATTAGTATTAAATATTATATTATATAATCTCTCCCTTCTTTAATTAAATATTAATACTGTTTTATTAAATGAAAATTAAAAAATGTAGTTTTTTTTTACTACATTTAATTTATCCCTAAATTTCACATTTATTATGGACATTTATGCAAATTTTTTTATAAGTAAAACTAATCAAATTCAAAACACATTCCTTAACAAAAAAACTTATTTTGTTAATTTAATATATCCATAAACTTTTCTTAAATAACTGACCAGTATTATTAATGTAATTCCTAACACTAATTATACTAATTTTACATTCACTTTCACTATAAAACAAATTTCTTTAGCATCTTTTTTTACTTTAAATAATAAATTAAAAACATTCCATATACTTCTCCCAACATACCCTTATCATTTACTGAAGAAAAACAACTACCACTTAAATAAAACAAATTATTTGAAATTATCACTTAAATCATCCTCCTTATCATAAACTACTAATTAGTATACATCTGTTACTTCATTATCATTTGAAATAAGTTCAATATTTTCTTTATAAATTCTGTAACATTTACCATAAATTTTATTATTAAATATGTATGATTTGTCAGGAAGTCCATAAATAACTCTATTATTCGATTCTTTTAATATTGAATTCATCTGAATTTTGCCAAATTTATCACAATCAAAATGTGGTTCAACATTAATTGTAGTCAAATCAAGTCCGTTTAATATAGAAGGATTAGTTAAATCCTTTTCCTCCTCTGGACTATTAAATACATTTTTAGCACTATTTATCGATCCAGCACTTATACCAACAATACATGCATCTGTTTTTTTTATATGTTTTTTAAGACTTATCTCATTAAAAAATATGTTTTGTTGTAAAGTATCTCCACCACTTAAAAATATAAGTGAACTATTCTTAAGTACATTTGTGATATCGTCTTTATTACGATTATCAAGTACAACATTTTCCTTAAAATTAAGTCCAGACAATGCTAAAGCCTCCATATCTAACCTTAGATAATAATCATTTTGTTCATAATTATCAGAAGCACTAGCTATAATAACAAATTTATTATAATCATTTATGTTTTCCTTTAAATTCTTTAAAAAATTATTATCTTCAAAAAAATTTATAGGCACTTTTTTTCCTTTTTCTTTTTTTATACCTCCAATATTACTAGCTAAAAATAATCTCATTTTATCCTCCTTATTTATTAAAAATTATATAATCTACTTCATACGTTTCTTTTGTAAAGTTAATACTTTATGAAATTCTTCTTTCCTATCTTCAAAATTGTCTTGATATAGTTGAATTTGTACCAAATTTACACAATGATAAAACTAAATTACTAATCCTCATATCAATTGCTAACTTTCTATCATTATTTTGCCATATTGATGACATAAAATCATCACTCATTTCTGCAAACAACAATACACATAGCTGGATTAAACTCGGGTATTTTTTCTGAAATCCATTTTCTTTTTACAATTAAATCATTGTTTAGTAGTTCCTGTTCAAATGTATTCCAATTAACAATATTGCAAGATGTAGTAGCGATACTAATTTTTTTATCATTATTGACTACAACTCTTTCGACATCATCAAATGATTTAGTTACATCTGATTTATATTCTTTTATACCATCACCCATTGATACTATTAAAGCAATACCATTTATATTTAAATGACTATATATAAAATTATAAAATTTATTTCTATGTTCCTTATTAACAAACATATGAATAACAGCTATAGAGTAAATAAAATCAAATTTATCATTTAAAATATCATTAATAATATCAAATTGTTTAAATTTATCATTATAATTATAATTAGACAACTCCTTACACTTTTCTATAACTGTATTTGAATAATCAACAGCAAGAACATCATAATTTTTATCAAGAAGAAATATAGCATCCCTACCTTCACCACAACCAAGTTCTAGTATTTTTGCATTTGATGATATTTTTTCTTTTAGTATTGTTTCAATAACATCTGGTGTTGGTTCTTTTGAAGACCAAAGATAATTATGCTTATATACCTGTTGATATCTTTTTTCGTATGCTTTGTAATAGTCATTATTTATATTATTGAAATCATCATTTCTCCAACATTCACTTTTCCTCTTTGTAATGTCTCTTGATTCCAAAAACTTTTTTATCTTTTCCATTTTTTCACCAACCAATCATTAAAATAATCTTATAAAAATAGAAAATGAGGACTAAAATAAGACTCTCCTTACCAAAACAAATTAAATAATCGTGTTATATTTTATCATATTCTTTGTTTTGTAAATAGTTTTTATAAAAAATGTGGTATATTTAAGATTTTTTCTTTAAAAATCACATATTTTCAATCAATTATTATATTAGCCCTTTTTCATAATAATTAACAAGTATTTTTTCGTTATTTGAATAGTATTCATAATCTGTTTTTAGGTATTTTGTAAATCCCCATTTAAAATATATTTGAATATTTCTTGTCTCACATGGTTCAACACCCAGTGTTAATGACTTAAAGCCTTTATCTTTTAAATCATTTTCCATAAATTTATATAATTTTGAAAAATATCCTTGATTTTCAAATTCTTTATTTGTTCTAAAAGCTGTTAAATATGCTTTACCTTCGCCTATCAATGCTTCTTTATTTTGCGTATCTGTATCATTTTCAGAAATAATTGCTGTTGCTTCAGTAATTATTTCATTATTAAGAATACCCATATAGACAATTCTATTATCAATATTACGTAATGATTCTGCTTTAAACCTTTTCCAAACATCTGAATTATCATGCTTTTTTATTTCTATATCCCATTTCTTAGTTAATAATTCTTCTGTTGCAATAACACATTTATAATTATTTTCATTTTTTATCTTTTTTACATCTATTAAACCTCTTGTATGAAAACCATTTTTTTCATAAAATCTAATAGCATTTTTATTATAAGCAAAAACATCAACAAAAATATATTCACATCCTATACTTTTTAAATATTCTTCAATTTTTTGCATAAGTTGCTTACCAACACCCTTGCTTCTAGCATTTTTAGATACTATTAATTCTGAAATCTCACCACTTCTAGGACATTTATAATCTAAATAATCATATTCATCATAGGCTCTAACATACCCCATTATTAGACCGACAGCCTTATTATTTTCTACTGCTAAATAACACTTGCCATAATTATTATTCACTTCTTCCAAATCCAAAATAGCCATTTTATCTCTATATTCAGAATGTAATTGATCTAAGTTATCCTTATCAATAGATAATATATATTCTTCTAATTCTACTAATAAATCTTTTACGTCTTCTAAATATTTATCATTATATTCTATTATCTTCATATTTCTCCTTATAATTTAATAAAACTAATATTTCTTCTTTTTCTCCTAATGTATCTGTATCAATATATTCATATATATTTTCAAAATTACATTTTAAATAACATTTAATAGCTCTTCTATTTCTTTTAAATACTCTAAGTATTATTGAATCAGCATTATATTTTTTATATATAATTTTATTTATTTCGTTAATTACTTTTAATCCAATTCCTCTATTTAAATATTCTTCTTCACCAATAAATAAATCATATTCATAAACATTATTAAATATATTTAAATTATTTATTTGTAAGTTATTATTAAATTTGTATATTTGTACTAAACCTATATCTTTTTTATTTGATTTAATAATATATAATATTTGTTTTTTCTTTTCAAGTTTTAATTTATATTTATTAACTATTTCTTCATAAGATAATATTCTTTGTTCAAACCATTCATACACAAAATCATTATTACACCAATTATATATTTTTTCATAATCATTTTTAGAATCTTTTAATTTTCTAAAGCTTATATCCAAATCATTAATATATTTATTAAAATTTTTAAATGACATATTTGGTTCAATTTTATAAAATTCTGTTATTGGTCTAGCAGTTCCGCCTGATAAATTAACGTAATAATCATTAATATTTACTAAAGCAATTTTTTCATTTTCATATTCATATATTCCAATTTTATACCAATTAGGATGTTCTATATGATATACCTTATTATCTATATAACATAATATAAAACAATGCATATGTTCTTCGCAATCCAACTCATTAAAATCATTAGGCTCATATATTCTAGTTGCAAACATTTTGTTTTTTATATTTATTTTATTTAACAAATAATTCATTAATTTAACTTGATCAATACAAGTACCAATACCATATTTTAGTATCTCATCAATAGACATTGTTCTATACAGTCTTCTGAAATTTTTCATATTGCCAATATGAATATTATTATTAATATCTAACCATCCATATCTAATATTTTGTTTCATAAATTCTAAAACATTTTCTATCGTTTTTAAATTTGATATATTTGGTAAAACCTTATTTGTATCAATTCTAACAAGCACTCCATCAACATTTTTATTAAATTTCTTCCATATTTTATTTTTATATATTTCAAAGCCTACATCTAAATAAGTTTTTAAGGCATACTTCCTGTCTTTTTCAAATGTAGCATAAAGATATTTTATTCCATTTTGATTTGCAACACGTATTAAAAGTTTTAACGCGTCATTAGAATATCCTTTATTTCTATATTTATATTCAATTACTATACCACATTCATATATATTATCATTTTTATTGTAATGATAATTAACATAACCAACATATCTATTTTTATCACAATCTTTTATATAAGCAAAAAATTTATTTTCTTTTAATCTTTTTTTATAAGTTTCTTTCCATTTTTCTTTAGGAAAGTCTATACATCCAGTATCATAGTGATATCCAGAATATGTCACATTGTATCCTGCATTATAGCTCATTGTATCAGAATCATTTTCTAATTTTTGTTCATATTTATACATATTTAATTTAGGAACAATTAACTCTATATTTTTCATTATACTCTAGTATATCCCCACCAATCTGGTATTAATTCACTTAATGGTATGGTTTCTTTTGTATCTATATTTTTTAATATTTCAATATCCTTACTCTTTTTGCTTAGTTGCATTAAAAATTCACGACATGCTCCACAAGGTGAACCAACATTTCCTTTTGAATCTACACAAACTAATTTTGTAATTTCACTTTCTCCATTTGTTATCATATTAGCAATTGCATTTCTTTCAGCACACATTCCCAAACTAGATGCAGTATCAATACACACTCCAGTATATAGGTTATGATTTTTAGTAAGTATTACTGCACTAACTTGTCCAGCAGATATCATACCAGATATTTCTTTTGGTTTTCTAACATTCATTGCAATTTCATATAATTCTTCCCAAACTGTATTTATAGAATATAAATATTCTATATGTATTGCATAAACACCATTTTTATCTATTGCATCTTTATATCCATTTAGTTTATATATATTTTTTATTGCTTCATTATAGTCATTAGTTGATGAAGTAGTATATTTTGTACCTTCTAAAGTTAATAATTCTTGAAGTGTTTTATAATAATTTATTTCTTTTACTTTAACATAAAATATTCCCAAACTTTTACTATTAAATTCTATAATATCGTTAACATTTATTTTACTATAATCACATTCATAGTCTATTTTATTTGCTCGTATTTCTATTCTTTTTGTTTTATTTTTGATGGCCATTGCAGCTCTATCATTAATATCTAATTTTATTAACATTTCAAAACCTTCTTTCAAAAAAATCTGCAATAATGCAGATTAAATACTTAAAAAGATTCCTAAAATTAAATTGAATTAGGAGTAGTAATTAATTCTGCATTATTTATATTTTGTAAATTTTTCATAATTAATCACTCTCCTTTCGTTCTAAAACTTACAATAAAAATATATTATAGATTTTATAATATGTCAACAAAAATATTATTTTTCATAAACCATTTCAGCACAATCCCAATATTCATCATAAAATTTGAAAACATTTTTTTCTATATCTATAATTTTAAATCCTGCATTCAAATAACAATTTAATGTATTTTCATTTTTATACTTTCTTAACTGCATAAAATATTCTTCTATTCAAATTCAACATTAATAACAGTTATCTCAGCTTTAGTTCCTATTCTCATATTTGGTCCATATAAACCTACACCAGAAGTAACTATATTATGTAAATTACCATATTTTTTATATCCATAAGCATTATCCCACATTATATTTACAATAATATTACCTGGAAACAATTGTCCATCATGAGTATGTCCAGATAAATCTAAGTCAACGCCCGCTTCATTAAGCAAATCTTGCTCTTTTGGTTGATGATCTAATACAATTATAGGTTTACTTTTATCTAATTCTTCTGTTAATTCACTAGGCATTTTTCTTACGCTTATATCTCTTCCTGGTCTAGTTCTATCTGCTCTTCCTATCAAATATACACTATCATTTAATAATACATTCTCATCTCTTAATAAAGTTATATTTGCCTTATTTAAAAAATCATCCATTTCTTTGGCACTCATTTTTTCATCGTGATATTTAAAAGTAAAACCAAATAAAGTTTTTTCATCTATATCATGATTACCATAAACTGCATAAACTCCATTTTTTGATTTAATATTTTTTAAATCATTTATTATTTTATCAGGATTATCAATAGCTTCATAACTATTATCAAATATATCTCCAACAATTAAAACTAAATCAGCATCTTCTTTATTAATTAATTTAACCATATTACTTATTTGTTTATCTCCAATATTATAACCAATATGTAAATCAGCTACCATAACTATTTTCATATTGCTAACATCATTTATCTTTTTATTAATTTTAATATCATAGTTAGTAGTATGAATAATTCTTGCATTTATAACACCCAATATACATATAGATGCAATTATAACAGTACACAAAATACCATTAATAAAATATCCTTTACTAGTATATAATTTACTATTTCTTAACTTACCATTCTTTTTAAAAATAATACGTAGTATTTCAAATACAATAATTGTCAAAAACAAATATAGTAAAACACCTAACCAATAATTACCTATACACATAAATATTCGTTTTAATTTACATTGTTTTAGTATAAAACCAATTACACCAGACAATGCAAAAAAGAAATAAGTACTTAATAATATATACTTAAAATACTTTTTCTTAAAAAATTTATTACATATATGAAACCATTTAAGTATTTTTCTATATAAGTAATAATTTATAATTAAATATATTGGTGACAAAAATATTGCTATCATAACAATAAACACTTTCTTTCCATTTTTATTTTATCATTATTGCTATAATTAATACAATACTATTAAAAAATAAGATAGACTTGATTAATTTTAATACTTATTTACATATAAAATTTAATATCACTTGGTTAGATTTGTCACTGTAAATGTCACTGTATTTTTTATAGTACTTTATTTATATAATCTTAAAACTTGATATTGGTATGCATCTTCTTTTTCTGTATAACCAATTGAAATGTCTTTTCTGTTATTTGCTGTTTTACCAGAGTTAGTTTTTGTTTTTACATCATTTAATAAAGCCTCAGTTTCTATATCAGAAATTTCGCTATTATTTGCTTTAATCAAATATTTAATATATGAAATAGCATCAAACTCATATTTGCTATTTTTTTCTACATATAAAAGCGTATAATTTACAATTTTCCTAGTATTTTACCAGTTGTTTTGCCGGTTATTTTTTATCAATAAAAAGACCAGCTTTTAATATTTCAGATTCTCATTAACTGGATTTAATATTTTATTATATCTTATTTATTAATCTATAAATTTTTCCCTTGTTTTGATAGAATTATATTAAGTAAATATAAATCATCTTTAATTCTCATTCTTCTTTTTAACAATTATATTAAATAAAAAACTTAGACATAATCTAAGTATTTTACACATTACCACTAACAATATATTTAAAATTCTTTTTATATAAATCCCATATATTAGCTTTCTCTATGCTTTCTTTAACAGTTATATCAAAACCATTTATTTTTTTACCATCTTTATATAATTCCAATACTCCAACTTTATCTCCTACATATACCGGTGCTTTAATTTTATTTATCTTTAATTTATGGTCATACTTACCTTCTTCATTAACGTCTACTAAATCAACGACATTCTCCCATAACTACACTTATTAATCTCGTGTTATTTCTTTTAGCTGTTGCAGTTAAACAATAACCAGCATTATCAGTAAATCCTGTTTTTAAACCATCCAGTCCTTTATAATATCTTATAAGTTTATTTGTATGTGAATATTGCTATAGTAAATGGTATCACTTCTTGATGACATGATACCATGAAATTATATAATTAACAATAGTTATGTTAATTTTTAAAATCACACAAAAAGGATTTTTTATAGGCTTTATATCAATTGCAAAAATGTATTAACGATTATTGAAAATAAATAACCTACTTAAGTTATAATAAATTTTCTAATACTTATTTAATCCAATTTCATATGGAAACAATACGGATAAATCTTTTGGCTCATTTGTAAATATAATTTTTTTATTATATGCAGTAATAAATCCAAACTCAAACATCGTACCTTTTCCAATAATTCCTGTAGGGTTACAAACAATTATTGCATCTGCTTTTTTAAATTTATTCATATGATCATATTTATGTCTCCAAGAATCACGTTCATTTTCCATTGTTTGTCCTTCTAATAATATGAAATCAGTGCCTAAAGTTTCTTTTACCACATCCTTGGTCCATGGACTTAAGATTTCAATATTTTGTTTTTCTAGTATTTCCATTAAATCACAAATTTCTTGCATATTTTTTTGAAAACTTCCACATATAACAACCCTTCTGAATTCGTGCTGTAACAATCCTTCTATTAAATTATTTACTTTTCTGCCATTATTTTTTTGCTGCAAATAAAAGTTTTCTAAATCTTTTGGTACGATATTTAAATAAAGACCATGTTTTACAAATACATGTATGTTCAATTGAATTTGTTCCTCTTTAGATAACTCTTGAAATATACCAGTTGCGTACAACCTAGTATTTTTATTATCTAATTTTATTTTTGTGTTCAAGTCATATAAATAATTATCGATTTTATCACATAACTCCTTATTTACCAATGTTTCATTAAAAAACAACCTGCTCTCATTAACTTTTATTATTGAATCATTTTCAATGTTATACAAAGTTGTTTTATAAGTATTAAAATGTATAAATATTTTATTTTTGCCTTTCATGATTTCCATCTTCCTTTCTGTTTTCTGTTAAAGCTGTTAAATATTTTTTTAAATAATAATCTTTATTCTTAGAATTATACTGCATTATAAATCGTGGATGTTCTAGTGGAATTATTTTATCAAAAAAATTAAATTTTTCGTTTATTAATTTTAAAAATTCATAATTTTCACCACTACCAATACAATAGCATACAGATCTGTCTATATTAAATTCAACTTGTTTTTTTAAAGATGTAACAATTAAATCATATAAGCAATTTTGGAGTTGTTTATTTTCATAATAATTGCAATTTACTTCATTACCTTTTGAATTAATTTTTACAATTCCTAACGGACATATAAAGTTCATATAAAAATCATTATAAAATTTTTCAGGTCCCCCGTATAAATCTATCACATCATACAAAAAATTAGATGAAGATTTATTTACATAAAAATTCTCGATATATATTCCAGTCTGACTTTGCAAATGTGCAGCATCTTCATATGGCACGCCCGTGATTGCAGTTCCTCTCCTTGCAGGAGAACTTCCCAATATTATTCTCCGTTTTTTGCTATCATCATAAAATTTATGATAAAAAGATTGTGTAATTTGTTCTATGGTATATTTTGCTTCACTATTGTATGGATTAATCAAATTATACTTTTCTGGTAAGTCAATCTGTACAGTTGATAAATATTTATCAAAATCAAGAATCATATTACTGGTAAATTCTTTTTTTTTCATTTTTTCACTTCCTTTTTTTATTTTTTAAGTTTGGCAAACAAATAAATTTCTTCAGTAATTGGCAGATATTTTATATCAATGAATCCTAATAGCAATAACTCATCTGCAAGTTTTCTTATTGTATCTAATCCTCTATAAATATTAACAAACTCAGTATTAGGAATAATTAAACCAGGAATTATTTCAAAGTTAGAATCAATAAAACCATTGGCAATTGATATTAAAATATATGAATTATTTTTTAAAACTCTTTCGGCTTCTTTCAAAGCATTTGAAATATTAAAAAATGATGAGTTGTATGTCCTTAAAGATATATATGCTTCAAATGTATTATCTTCCACTGTTGATAAATTCTCGGCAGATGATAAAATGATTGCGGACTGTGGCATAAATTTTTTTATTTTTTTTAAACCGTCAAGTGCAATATCCACAAATGTTATTCTTTTGCAAGTACTAAATATTTTTGCCGCTTCATTTCCAGAACCAACACCTACGTTTATAATATTGTCATCTCTTAAATTAAGTCCTATTTTATTACATATAGAATTAAATGTGCTACTCCACATAGAATTTAAATATCGAGCGTCATTTTTATAATCATATGATGAATATTTATTATTGAAAGCATCTGACAAACACTTCTCGACAATACATTTTGATTTATCAAAAGATAAATGATAGTTATCAGTTAGAAACTGTGATAATTTAGAGACTGATTTATTATTGCTTATATCAATTTCAGTTATATAATAACCCAATTCACACAAATTGTTCTTTACTAATTCACTGATTCTTTTTTGCGAATAATAATTATTGTTTTTGATATTTTGATGGCTTTCTATAAACAAGGAAGCATTTTGAGAAATTATCGCTTTTTGCAAATCATCTGGATAAAATTGAACGTTATTGAAATGAAGAATAGGATCATCAGCTAAGTACATTTTCAATTTAGGATCTGGTAATCCGATGAATATTTTATTAATTTTAATATAATTTAAAACTGTATTTAAACCAAACTCATTATTTGTATACGTGTTAATTGTTAAATACAATGAATCTAAGTTGTTTACCTTCAAAAGTTCTAATTCATGTAAAATATATTTAACCCAATCATTTGTATCCTGTTTTTCATTTGAACATATAATTTTATTATTTGAGGAAATTGCCAATACGCCTACAAAAATATTTTCATTTTTTTGAGCTATTTCAATAGATTTTTTCATAAATTTCAAAATAGTGCTTTCCATATTTAACCTCATTTTTTGAATAAATCATTAAAATTTGTATGTGTCAAATTTAATTCAATTGCTTTCCATAAATAAGTTGATACAATAGTTTCATAACCTTCCCATTTTTCAAAATTTTTTTGAATTAATTTATCATCTGGAATCTCATTTATATTGTATAGCCATTTAACTGTTCTTTTTATTGTTCCATCAGTTTTAGATAAAACATTTTCTCTACCAAGTGAGAAAATCAGATACATTTCAGCGGTCCATTTTCCAATTCCTTTAATTTTCGTTAAATCTTTAATTATATATTCATTTGACTGACATAAATAACTTTTAAAATCAATATTTCCATTAACTATTTCAAATGCCAAACTTTTTATGCACTTAATTTTTCTTTCTGATAACCCTAATGATTTAATTTCACTATTACTCACAGACAATATTTTTTTTGGTGTAATATTTTTATATGTTGTTTTAAATCTAGTCCAAATTGTTTCACGCGCCTTATCACTTATTTGTTGCCCAATAATGTATTTAATCAAGCAACTGAAACCATCTGATTCTATAACTAGCTCAGTATTTTTGATATATTTTATCAACATATTTAATTGATTATCAGTTGACATTAAATATCTAACTTTATCATTATTTAAAGTATATTTAACTGTTTTCATAAAAACTTCTCACGTTAATTAAGCAAATCAATAATATTACTATCCAAAATTCTTTTAAATATATGCCATGAAACTTCTTTTTCTGTTAATTCATCGTAGTTATTATTAATTCTATTAATTAAATCTTCACAAGTAAAAAATTTCACATCTTCAACTTCATCTTTTTGTAATTTCAAGGATTTAGTATCAATGTGTTTTAATATTAAGTAACATTCATCATAATGATTATTTATATAGCCGTTTTTATTATAAACTGATGTTGTACCGACTATATATTTAATATCGTCATCAGTGATTTCAATTCCCAATTCTTCCTTGCATTCTCTAATAACAGCTTGTCTACCAAACTCCCCGGTTCTTACATGACCACCAACAGTTACATCCCATTTTCCCGGCCATAATTTTTTATCCTTACTTCTTTTTTGAAGTAAGACATTAAAATTTTGATCAATTATAAAAGCATAAACTGCTCTATGCCAATATCCTTGACTATGACATTCTTGCAATGTAGCAACCTTTTCTGTAAATTCACCTAACTCATTTAAAACATCAATTTTTTCATCCATATGATTTCCTCCTTTATTATTTGTTTTCTTACGTAATAGTTTTATTAAAAATGTGGTACCAACACAGCAAACTACAAGTATATTATACCATATTTTGTTCTCTTTTTTTAACAAAAAATACCAAGAATTAATCTTCTAAGTATTCCTTAATTAGATTTAATATTTTATTATGTTTTTTAGCAATACAATTCTGAGTACAATTAAATATCTTCACTAAATTTTTTTGAGTTATTCTTTTAGTTTTAATACCATATAAACTACATATAATAAAGTTATCATCAATACTTAAATTATTTAATGAATCTTCTAATTCTTTTTTCATTTCTTTTTTTATTAACATATCAAGGATCTTTTCTTCTTTTAATGGAATAATATCAAGCAAGTATAAATCATCTTTTATTTGTAAATTTAAGAGTTCTTCATTTTATGAATACATTTTTTTGCGTATGTTATAAACTTAACATTTTAAAAGATTATAAAAATTTTCTTATTATTTCTATTTATTTTAAATTCACTTTTATATTCAAAGAAAAAACTTAGACATAATCTAAGCATTTTACACATTACCACTAACAATATATTTAAAATTCTTTTTATATAAATCCCATATATTAGCTTTCTCTATGCTTTCTTTAACAGTTATATCAAAACCATTTATTTTTTTACCATCTTTATATAATTCCAATACTCCAACTTTATCTCCTACATATACCGGTGCTTTAATTTTATTTATCTTTAATTTATGGTCATACTTACCTTCTTCATTAACGTCTACTAAATCAACAACATCATTTAAAAGTTTTAAATCTACATAATCTTTTTTACCATTATTTACTTTAACTTTACCTAATTTTATATTATTTTTAAATATAGTTTTTAATTTATAATTATTGTATCCATAATCTAAAAGTTCTACTGTATCTTTACTTCTTATCTCACTAGTTTCTTCTCCCATAACTACACTTATTAATCTCATATTATTTCTTTTAGCTGTTGCGGTTAAACAATAACCAGCATTATCAGTAAATCCAGTTTTTAAACCATCCAGTCCTTTATAATATCTTATAAGTTTATTTGTATTAACCATCCATACACTAGTTCCATCATTCTTTTTTAAGTATTCTTCATATATACTAGAATAATCTAATATTTTTTGATGTTTTAAAAGTTCTCTTGCAATTACAGCCATATCATTAGGACAACTATAATGATTTTCACTATGAAGTCCATGTACGTTTTCAAAATTTGTATTAGTAAGTCCTAATTCTTTTACTTTATTATTCATCAATTTAACAAACTTTTCTTCACTACCAGCAATAAATTCAGCTAAAGCTACTGCCGAATCATTAGCGCTTGCAATACATATACTTTTAATTAAATCATCTACGCTCATTACTTCACCAATATTTAAATATACTTGACTTCCACCCATATTAGATGCATTTTCACTAATAGTAACTTTGTCAGTTAATTTTATTTTTCCATTATCAATACTTTCCATTATCAATAAAAGTGTCATCATTTTAGTCATACTAGCAGGATACATATGTTCAAATGAATTTTCTTCCATTAAAATTTCTCCTGTAGAATATTCCATTAATATACTTCCTTTAGCATTAGTTGCAAAAACATTTATTGTCATTGCAAAAAAACACAACATAAATACTACAAATTTCTTCATAATTCACCTCTAGTAAAAGTATATAAAATAAAAATAATATTATGCTTATCATAATACTATTTTGTCTTTATTCTATTATTTACATCTTTAACAAAGATAGCATAGAATATACTTGCAAATGGTAATCCAACTAACATTCCGGGTATGCCAAACAAACTTCCTCCAACAGTAATAGCAAGTAGTGTCCATATAGGACTTAAACCAACACTTTTACCAACTACTTTTGGATATATTAAATTACCCTCTATTTGTTGTATAACAATAAATATTAAAATAAATAATAATGATTCACTAGGACTAACAGTTGCAATCAATATTGCACCAATAACCATTGCTATTAAAGCACCAAAAATAGGTATTAAAGCAGTTATAGATGTAAGTAAAGATATTAATAAAGCATATGGAAATCTAAATATACTTAATACAACAAAAAATATAACACCTAATATCAAAGCTTCTAAACATTGCCCTGAAACAAACTTAGAAAAAGTATTATTACTTAACGTACATATACCTAATATCTTATCTGATTTACTTTTACTAAAATAAGCATTTAATACTTTTTTTAAACCATATATTAAATATTCTTTCTGACTTAACATATAACAAGAAAAAACTAATGCTGTAAATAAAGTAACTAAACTACTTATAAAACTAGTAATAAAACTAATACTACCATTAACTAAATAATTAAGTATTTTAACTAATATATCATTTATATTAGTATTATCATTAAATACATCAATTATTTTCTTTTGTACATCAGGATAATTTTTTAACATATCTAATAAATAATTCTCTATACTTTTAAACATAATAGGTATATTTTTTATTAAACTTTCTATATTATTTACTAGCTCTGGTACTAATTCTAATAATATAAAAGTTATAGTTAATATAAATAATAATATAGTAATAGTAATAGATATAAATCGAGAACTCTTTTTATTAATTTTATTTTTAAATATTTTATTAATAAGTTTTTCTATCTTAACCATAAATATATTTAAAACAAAAGCAAGTACTATACCTAATATAAAAGGTAATAAAGCATTAACTAATTTACTAAATACTATGCTAACAAATTTAAAATTAGATATTAAAAGATATGATAAAACTAAAATACATACTAATGTTATAATTTTATTTATATCACTTTTTTTATTCATTAAAAATCAACTCCTAAAAAATATTATACCATTAAGATTATAATAGAAAAAGAGTTAAAATATGATAACTCTTTTATCCTCTCCAACGATTAACAATATCGCAATTTGATGAATATGGTGTTGGATCTGGCATATCCATTTTTATTAGTAATGGTATTTTAAATGCATTACCAAATGCTACTAATGTACCAGCTTGTAATGAATTTAATTTATCTATTACATCACCACTTATATTTGGTAACATTTTTTCTATATATTCTAAATCTTTTGGATGTGTCATTTTAAGTATTAAGAAATTAGACATTTGAGATACAACTGTATCACTTATTTCAACTGGTCTTTGACTAACTAAGTCTAACATAACACCATATTTTCTTCCTTCTTTTGCAATACGTTCAAATATATTATATCCAAGTAGGAATACATCATTATCTTTTACAACATATCTATGTGCTTCTTCTATAAATAAGTGAAATGGTATACTCGCTCTATCAGTTCTTGATTTAGCAAAATCAAATAACATTTTAGATAATATTTTAACTATTACTTTTGCTAAGTTATCATCTACACCTTCTAAGTTAACATTTATTATTTGACTACGTTTATTATTATTCATTATTAAATTAGATATATATGTTTCTAAATTAGTATATTCTGTAGCATTAAAGAATGCACTATTACTACTATTAGTTAATGAATTTAATCTAACTTTTAATATAATTGCTCCATCTTGAATTGTTTTATTTTCTTGAAATCCTTCTCCAATTAAAGTAAAGTTTAATGCATTAACTAAATCATTTAATGTAAAGAATGATTCTTTAGGTATTGTTATAGTACTTTCCAAATTATCATCAATATATTTATTTAAGTATTCATTTAATAATACCGATTCTCCAAATTCACCATTTCTATCAATTCCGAAACATTCACTAAATACTCTAGTATATCCTATACCTTGTAATTCAGCTTTTAAATTAAATTCTTCAGTACTACAACTAGTTACTATACTAAATATATCAGATTTTTTAGCAGTAGATGATTTATTTGAAAATAATACATTCATTATTGCTTTTGCAATTAAATGATTTTTTAACTTTTTAGAATTATCATCATTTCTAGCAAATATTCTAACTAACTTATACATTCTTTCTATTATAGTTATTTGTGCATGGTTATCTGCTTCTAAAAGTAATGCAATATCATCTACACTTAATAAGTAAACAGGAATAACTAACCTACCATCAGTTGCGTCTACTGGATTTGTAGTCAAAAATTTATACTGATAGTTAGGATTAATATTAGATAAATCTTTAAAAGCATTTTTATATTCTCCATAAGCATCAAAGAAAAATAAATTAGCATTATAACTCAAGAAATTCTTATTTAAAAATACATTTTGTATTATTCTAGAAACACTACAACTTTTACCGCTACCTGAATTTCCAAATATAGATAAATGATTTGAAAATAAGTCATTTATATTAGCATATATATTTTTATTAGGATATATTGGACTCTTACCAATATATATATTATTAACATTATCAGAACCTAATATTATATTTAATTCTTCATCATTAATTAATCTTAATGTACTAGTCAATGAAGGTTTCTTTATAGTACCTGCAATAAATTTTTCTCCTATAAATTGTCCTTTTAAATCAACATGTATAGTATTTTCTAATACAGTTCTTACTTCCCCTAATAATTTTGTATCACCATCTATAAATACAACATGTAAGTTCATTAAATTAGGTATAACTTCCGCATTTTTATTTATTTCTATTTCTACAGTTGAATCTGTAATATTTAATATTTTTCCAAACATAACTTTGACTCCTTACTATAAATAATTATAACATATTCACTCTATTATAAAACAATTAATATCATCATTTGACAATTTTATTTTACGATTAGTATACAATGTTGCAAGTATATCTCCAGCTTTTACTTTATCTCCTATATCTTTAAATATTTTTATACCAGCATTATAATCTATTTTTCCTTTATCATTTATTTTACCTGCACCAAGTCTTAATGATAGTTCACCAATTTTCATAGCATCTATTGATTTTAATACTCCGTTTTTTTCACTTTTAATAACAAGTTGATTTGCAACAATTTTTAATTTCTTTATATCTCCACCTTGTGCTTCACAAAATTCTATAAATTTTTTATATGCTTTTTTATTATTAATTACTTCATCAACTAAATTTCCTGCTTCATCAATGGTAACCTTTTTAGCAAGTGAAATAAGTATACTAGCTATTTCTTTTGATATATCATATAATCTACATTTTTCTCCTTTTAAAACTTTTATTGCTTCTTCAACTTCTAATCTATTTCCAATGCTATTAGATAATGGTGTGTTCATATCAGTTATTATAGTAACGACTTTTTTATTATAAACATTTCCTATTTTTTTCATCCAAGTACTTAGTTTAGTAGCATCTTTTTTAGTTTTTATTAATGCACCTTTACCAACTTTTATATCAATTAATATTATATCTGCACCACTAGCAATTTTCTTTGACATTATACTAGACGCTATAAGTGGTAAAGATTCTGTAGTTCCACTATTATTTCTTAAATTATATATTATCTTATCTAATGGAACTAACTTCTTAGTTTGGCTTGAATCAACAAAACCAACATTTTTTAAATTAGTTATAAATTGTTTTTTAGTTAAGTTGACATTAAATCCTGGTATACTTTCTAATTTATCAATTGTACCACCAGTTATTCCAAGACCTTTGCCACTCACTTTAGCCATATGACATCCACAAGCAGCAACTATAGGTCCTACTACTAATGTAGTCGTATCTCCAACACCACCTGTAGAATGTTTATCAATTATAATATCACTAACAGTACTTAAATCATATATTTCTCCACTTTTTATAAATATATCAGTCAAATTTATTGTTTCTTCTAAACTCATTCCATTGATAACTATAGCCATTAATAAACTAGACATTTGATAGCCTTCTATTTTTTTATTTAAAAAACCAGTAAAAGCATAATCTAATTCTTTATAAGTTAATTCTTTACCTAATCTTTTTTTATCAATAACATCAATTATATTCATATCACATTAACCTCTATTCTATATTTAATTCTATCATAAATTTACTAAAATATATACAAAAAGATAGCATTTTTGCTATCTAACTAAGTTTTGCTGTGTATAGATTTTTTTTTGTTTAACTGTTTAAAGCAACTTATATATTCCAACACATGCTACTTTATTTAATTAAATAGATTAATACTATCTCTTATCAAAATTTATTAAGTTAATTTCAAAATTATAATATTTATTTAAAAGAAACAATTATGAATCAAGAAATGACATAAGGTGTATTTTTTGTACCGTCACCAGATATTACTTTACTGCTGCCTTTTATAACATAAGCTGGTCTAAAATACATAAATTCATTATCACAACCTCTACACCCGCCACCAGTACATATACCAAAAGTTCTTTCCAAATCCATCGTCAATTCAGCACTTTGACTTACCTCCGAGCAATGTAAATTATGTCCATATATTCTATGTTCTTTTTCACTAGAATTAATATAATCAATCATTTTGTACTCTTCATAAAGTAATAAACCAAAATCGCTTTTTAATGTTTTTTCTTCACTACATTTAAAACTACTAGATTTAGATGTACACCATTTGTAATTTTTATCTATATAAGAACTTAGAATTGAACTATACTTATCATAATTTTCTTTTAAAGGTTTATAATAAAATGTATATATTGGAGAAAGAAAATCTACATTTTGATCTAGCAATAAAGCTGGAGATTGTAGTTCCGCTTTTTTTATTTCAAAAGAACGCGCAGTATTATCACTCCATCCATTGAAAGACAGACTAGTTAAATCAAATGTATAACCATTATATACATTAGGATGATTATAAACAGCTAAATATGCAGAGTTAATTTTATCATGATTTAACATACATATCTTACTAAGAACAGTATAATTATTCACAGGATCATTTTTAGCTGTTACATAAACACTATAACCATTATTAGATTGAGTTTTAATATTTTTAGCAATTTCATATGGTAGATAAAAACATTTTTCACCAATATCTTTAATTTCTCCATATGTTCTAGCACTCTTTAGAATTTCGACAGGATTTTCATCATCTTTATCAAAATATTCAGGAATACCACCATCTTCAACTATTTTTACTCCACCATTCTCAGTTGTTCTAACTATTCTAAATAATTTATCTAATCCTTGAAATTGTACATAATTATTTTTTACGTCACCCTTATAATACAAAACTCCTTTATTATCATCAGTTAATTCATTACCAAATATCAAACACAAAGCAGTTGTAGTTGTATTAAAACAATCTGTAGTAAAAGTTTGGTTTAATATTTTATTTATTAAAGCATCATTGTCATTAAATTCTTCTATATTTAAAATATTTGATTTACTACGGTTAGAACACAAATATAATGTTTTATCTGTTTCTATATTCCATGATGCTTCTAACTGATATTCATTATTTTCACAGTAATAACTATCTGTTTTACTTTCACTGCCATCTAAAAGCAAAACATAATAATCTTCATTATTTCCTAATTTTTTTGTATCTTTATATTTATTATAAATAACATTTGCATCTTCTTTTTTTATATATCCTTTATTAACTAAAACAGATAAAGATATTTTTACTCCACCTCTACCTTTTTTTATTTCACTTATATAATTATTTCCATCTTCATCTTTTTCTACATTTGCAAATACTTTTGCTGCATCTAATATATTTTTTGTTATTTTTTCGATATTTTTATCTTTATTATTTTTTAATAGTACCACTGTACTTATTGTACCAATCAATGTAATAATTCCAAGACAAATAATTATTTCTATTATTGTGAATCCTTTTTTATTAGATGAACTCATATTATTTTTTTGCTTACGATTCATAACCTAACTCTCCTTATTTATTTTGACAATATTATTATAATAAATATCTAATTTACAGCAAATAATCTGTCATTTTTTAATACACAAAAAAGATTATATATTTTCACTTCTTTATAACCCCCGAACAAATCTTCGAGGGAGTGTTAGTATATTTTTAGTACAGCCTTTAGAGGGGGCTCGATTTACAATAGCTTTACATAAATTTAATAATTTTAAAAGTGGTATTTTTGATAAAATTATTATAAGAAAAATAATTTTATGTCGAGAAAACTTTTGACAAATAGGCAATATTTTTATACCTTTAAAAAGTTTAATAATTATTATTTTCATCTTTTTTATGAACCGTAAATTAAAATATTTAAGATATCAAGTTCTTTTGCTATCCTAAATACATTCTACAATACTTTTTCTATCGTTACAATATTTTTTTCAATTTTTATAAAAATTAATTATATCATTAATAAGATTATCATTAAACTTTTTATTTCTAATCATCTCTATTTCAAATTTATATGGAGGATATTCTTTATTTTCTCCAACATATGGAGTTTCAAGAATTTTAGGAATATCCTTTAACCTATCATTATAAATAACATTAATTAAATTATCAAAACCTATTGTTCCATAACCTATATTTTCATGTCTATCTTTATGACTACCAATAACATTTTTACTATCATTTACATGAACACATTTTATTTTATTTATTCCTATAATACTATCAAATTCATTTAAATAATCATCAAATTTTGATATATCAATACCACTATCATTTAAATGACAAGTATCTAAACAAACACCAATATTATCTTTTTTATCTACTCCATCAATTATTGTTTTAATTTCATCTATATTAATACCACATTCAGTTCCTTTACCTGCCATAGTTTCTAAAAGAATCATAACATTAGTATCAATACTCAATATTTTATTTAATGCATAGCTAATGTTATTTAATGCTTTACTTCTTTCTATACTAACACTACTACCAGGATGTAATACCAAATATTTAATATTTAATGTTTCTAATCTTTCTATTTCTTGTCTTAAAAAATTAATACTAAAATCATACTTTTCAGGCTCTAAATCATTAGCAAGATTAACTATATATGGAGCATGACAAATAACTTTATCTAAATCCATATTATTTTCTTTCATTAAATTAAAAGCCAAAAAAGTTAGTTCGTCATCTATAACACATCTTCTAGTATTTTGTGGAGCGCCAGTATAAAACATAAATGTATTTCCACCATAACTAATACTTTCTTTAACACTTTTTAATAATTGTTCCTTACTATCAAAAGAAACATGACTTCCTATATACATTCTACTTCACCTATAATCATTTTATAATATTTCTTTTTATTTATCAACATAAGTGTTATACTAATTATGGTGATGATATGAAAAAAATATTTAAAGAACATAGTAAATTATTACTAATAATAACATTTTTAGAAATTATATTAAGTCTATATTTCCTAATATATTTTGGATATATGGATAGATTAAATTATATAGAAAGTAGTACCAAAACAATAAGTGACTTAGCACTATTAATACAAAATATGTATACTTCCACATGGTGGGCATTAATAATAAGTTTTATTATATTAATTAGTACATTAACACTAACAAGTATTATATTTAAAAAACAAGAATATCATTTTATATCTATAATATTATGGATTATGCTATTTATATTAGCATTAGATTTCACTAAATCTATTAATTATAATCTAAGTAATATTTTAATATTTATACCAATAATATTAATAAATATATTAGCTTACAAAAACGAAAAAAATATAAGTAAATAACAAAACTTATATTTTTTAATGCCAAAATTTCTTTGTTCTAATTAATTCTTTTTTTTGTAAAGTTAATTCATAATTTTTAAAATATTGTTTTAAAAAATTTAATTTATCAATATTTTCTTCATAAAACATATCAACAAATTCTAATACTTTCTTTATATTTATTTCACTATCATAAGCAGAATCAGGTTTATATTTTATTCTATCTATATCTTTATTAATATTATAATCTATATATTCCATATCAAAATTATCTTTATTTATAGTTAATATCATTTTAATTATTGCATTAATATTATTTTGCCATATAATTTCATTTAATGTACCATTAGGTCTTCTAAATTCAATGGTATTTCTTTCCTTAAATCTTTTAAAATTCATTTTATCTACGTATAATGCTTTTTTTCTTTTATAATATGATTCATAACTATAAACATTATTTTTACATAAAGTAGCATAATATCTAGCATTTTTTCTTATATTAATATATTCTCCACAAAGAAACCTATTTAGTATATCTTCATATAACATATAACATTTTAAAAACCTATCAAAGTTCTCTTCATTTTTAAATATTTGTAATCCTACATGTATATGTCCACCTGCATTACCTTTATTAGTTGTTGCCTTATTCTTTCTTAAAAATTGACATATTTTTCTTAAATCAATCCAATCATTTATAGTATCAATCAAAATACAACTATTTATTTCAAAACCCTTTACTGATTGTTCTTCAAATATATTATAAAAAATATTATTGTCTTCAAGAAAATAATATGTATCTAAATAATTTTCATAATCATCAAATTCTATTTCAACTCCAAAAGTAATCTTTTTATTAATACCAAGTCTATATCTATATTTAATATAATAATTTTCTAAAAACAAAAATAATTCTTTTAAATCTATTTTACTTAATCTACTAAATTTATTTATATTAAAATTATCATTATAATGATTATCACTTTTTTCTAAAAGTTCTATATTATCTTCTATCATTTTAATACTTTCTTTAATATACATTAAATCAACATCAGGTAAAACAGGTACATCATAAAAATTAGAAGAAAGTATTTTCTTATTATAATTTTCCAACAACTTTTTTTGTTTATATAATTTACTTACTAAAGATTCCATTTTCTCATCTCTTTTTTATTAAATGTTATTATAAATCAAATATAATATATTTACAATCATATTTTTGACTACTAGACAAATATTAAAAAAAGTATTATAATTAGTATATTCTTATAGCTTTGTAATTAATTTTTTTATTAGAGGAGGAAATCAAAATGAAAAATAATGATACAAGTACGCTTGTATTTGCTTTGGGTGGTTTAGGTGAAATAGGAAAAAACATGTATGTTGTTGAAACTAATCATGATTTAGTAATTATTGATGCTGGTGTTATGTTTCCAGAAGATGAATTATTAGGAATTGATTATGTTATTCAAGATATTACTTATTTAAAGCAAAAAGAAAAGAAAATTAGAGGTTTATTTATAACTCATGGACATGAAGACCATATTGGTGGTATAACATTTTTATTACAAAGCATAGAAGTACCACACATATATGCACCTCGTATTGCAGCTGATTTAATACAAAAAAAATTAGATGATAAAAACATGAGATACGATAATTTAGAAATTATAGATGGAAAATCATTTATTAAATTTAAAACTTTAAGTGTAGAATTTATTAATACTACACACTCTATACCAGATTCTTTTGCTATTGTAGTACACTCACCTGCTGGTATAATTATGACTACAGGAGACTTCAAATTTGACTTAACACCAATTGGTCCTATGGCAAATATTCATAAAATGGCAGAACTCGGTTCAAAAGGAGTTAAATTATTATTATCTGATAGTACAAATGCATTAAGTGATGGATTTTCAAAAAGTGAAAGTTCTGTTGACATAGCATTAGGCGATATATTTAGTAAAATAAAATCAAGAATAATTATTGCAACATTTGCTTCTAATATATATAGAATTAAACATATAGTAGAAACATGTAGAAAGAATAATAGAAAAATAATAACATTTGGTAGAAGTATGGAAAATGCTAAAGAAATAGCATTAAAGAATAATTTAATTAAAGATAGCAATATATTTATTGATGCAAACGAAGCTAAAAATTTAAAAAAGAATGAAATATGTATATTGTGTACTGGATCACAAGGTGAACCTTTAGCAGCTTTATCTCGTATTGCAAATGGTACACATAAACAAATTCAATTATTGCCAGATGATGTTGTAGTATTTTCATCAAGTCCCATTCCGGGAAATAGAGCTAGTATAAATAAAATAATTAATAAATTATATTTAAAAGGTGTTAAAGTTTATACTAATACTGAACTTGCTGATATACATACATCAGGTCACGCTAAAGGCGAAGAATTAAAATGGATGCTAAGAATTATAAAACCAGAATACTTTATGCCAGTACACGGTGAATATAGAATGTTAAAACGTCATAGAGACTTGGCAATAAGTTGCGATGTAAAAAAAGATAATATATTTATTATGAAAAATGGAGATGTTTTAGAATTAACTAAAAACAGTGCTACTTTAGGTAAAAAAGTACAAGCTGGTGATGTTTATGTAGATGGTTCTCGTATAGGAGACATTGGAAGTATAGTAATAAAAGACAGACAACTTATGAGTAAAGATGGAATATTAGTTACAATAATTAATATCGATCCAATAAAACATGAATTACTTATTAAACCAAATATAACTACTAGAGGTTTTATCTTAGTTAATGAAAATGCGGAATTAATTCATGAAATAGAAAAAAAAGTTAGTGATATAGTGACTAACTCTCTAAAAAACGGCTATAATTATATTAATTTAAAAAATCAAATTATATTAGACTTAAATCCATTTATAATAGATTTAACTGGTAGAAGACCAATAATATTGCCAGTAATTATGGAAATTAAAAACAGATAATCATTGAAATGCACCCCTTAGGGTAGACATCAATAAAAAAACAGTTCAAAAAGAAATGTGTTAAAATACACTTCCGAAAGGAGGTGTATTTTTATGGCTTTAAAAGGGCAAAAATTCAAAAAATATTCTCTTGAAGAAAAAGAAAAAATAATAAAAAAATATAATGAGGGAATATCAAGCTCATATTTGGAAAAGGAATATGGTATTTCTAACAATACTATTAGACAATGGAAATATAAATTAAGAAAAAATGGGACTCTTGTTAATCAAAAACGTGGAAGATTGAAAGAATCAAATTTAACTAAAGAGGATTGGAAAGAAAGATATGAAATATTAAAAAAATACCAGGCCTTCCTCAAGGCAC